>CAXMSB010000317.1:0-9698 GCA_964195615.1 uncultured Granulosicoccus sp.
TAGCAGCACCGCAGCTGGCCTCGCAGCAGTCGTCGCCGCAGCAGTCATCACCGCAGCAATCGTCGCCACAGCAGTCGTCGCTGCTGCCACAGCTCGCTTCGCAGCAGCCGTTGCTCTTCCGCTTGAACAGCTTGCTCAAGAAGCAACTTCGCTTCTTCTTGCAGCAGCAGCTGTTAGCAGCACCGCAGCTGGCCTCGCAGCAGTCGTCGCCGCAGCAGTCATCACCGCAGCAATCGTCGCCACAGCAGTCGTCGGCACAGCCACACGACTTTTCACAACAACATTGCGGCTCGCAAGAGTCGCATCCACAACCACATCCAAGCATGGTGTCTAACAAACCAAATCCGTAGCTCTGGCCTGTGAGACATATGCCTACGATGAGCGCTCCCAATAAGTTCCACTTCATCGAATAACGTCTCCTATACGTTGGGGACAACAGCGCAAATTGCTCGACTGTGTCCGGCAGAATCGAATCTCCACCCCTCCCTGGGCTGGTCGCGATGACGGTGGCAAGGGCGTTGAGCCCTGTGTGTTGCGGTGGGAAGGAAGGCGGGGGGGGGATCCGGAGGGTCCGGAGGGGTCAAGCGGGTAGTTACAAATGTGTCCCCACGGTCAGGCGTCAACACCAGTCGAGCCAATCCATGACTCGAAATAGTACAGGCCGGTTTGTGACGCGCTAAACAGTGGTGTGTCGCAGTGACACCTCAGTGTTTTGCTTGCGACATTAGGTCGTATCGGTCCCACCGATAACAAGCCTTGAGTCATCAGAAGTAATTTTCAGCAAGTGGTTTAGGTCAATTGTTAGGCAAGATGTGCCGGCCGCGGAAGCTTGCTGGCTAGTGCCGATTGTAGCTACCAATTCCTGCCAAGGCTCATGGTTGACGAAGCGGAAATCTGCTATCCTGGTAGGAGAAGAGCGTGCTTCGAGCGACACGCGCACCGTCGCAACGGCGGCGAGGCCAGAGAGTCTTCGATATGGTAAGAGGCTGCCTGGACGGCAAACTTTACCAGGCTTCGCTTTCTGTTTTTCAAAAGTTTGCCTTCCACTGTCGCACACCCCACCTGTCGCTCGCCAAATAAACCTGCCGCAGAATCAACTCGCAAACATCCTTCCCTAGCCAGAGGTCCTCGCCGATGAATGGGCGCTCGGTCTGTTTTGCAGTCTTACTTGCCTACGCTGGCACTCTCTCTATCACTGCGATGCACTGCGCTGTCGCCGCGGACCAGCAGTCCATGGAGTGGCCCAACTGGCGCGGCCCGCAACAGAATCGCGTCTCCACGGAAAAGAACCTCATCGAATCGTGGGACCCCGAGGGGGGGCCTGAGGGCAATCTGGTTTGGAAGAATCCGGAGCTTGGCAGCCGTTCGACGCCCATCGTCATGAACGGCAAGCTTTTTACGATTGTGCGAGATCAGCCTGGCACCAGTGTCGAGTCTGAGATGGTGGTGTGCGTCGACGCCGCCACGGGCAAGAAGATCTGGCAGTACCCCATGAACGTCTACCTGTGCGAGGTGCCCGACACCCGCGTCGGTTGGTCCTCGTGTTCGGGCGATCCCGAGACCTCTCGGATCTACGTCCAAAGCGTGTCGGGGTACTTTTGCTGTCTGGATGCGAAAACTGGCAAGCTCATCTGGGAGCGGAGCCTGCTGGAGGAGTTCGGGCTGATCAACACCTACGGCGGCCGCACGAATGTTCCGGTCGTTTTCGAAGATATGGTGATCACCAGCGCCGTGGTGGTGGGCTGGGGCGACTCGGCCAAATACAACTTCCTGGCCAGGCCTGCGCATCGGTTCATGGCGCTCGACAAGGCCACCGGTGAGCTGCGCTGGATCAATGGCACCAACATCTCCCCTTTCGACACCACCTACAGCACGCCGACTCGCTGCGTCCTGGGCGGCCAAGCCGCGGTGGTGTTCGGCTCGGGCGACGGCCAGGTCTGGGCCATTCAGCCTCGCACCGGCAAACACATCTGGCACTATCCGCTCTCGCGTCGAGGGCTGAACACTTCGCCGCTGGTCGTAGGCGACACCGTCTACACGGGCCACAGCGAGGAGAACGTCGTCGGCAGTACGATGGGTGCGGTCGTGGCTCTCGACGGCACGCTCGAGGGCGACCAGACGGACAAGGAAAAATGGCTGCGACCCAAGTTGATGGTCGGCAAGAGCTCGCCCGTGATGGTCGACGGCAAACTCTGTGTTGTCGACGATCGAGCCAAGTTCATGATGCTGGACCCACAGACAGGGAAATCTCTGGCGCAGAAGAAATTTGGCACCATGATGCGGAGCACACCGTTGGTGGCCGACGGCAAGGTCTACCTCTGCACCAGCGGAGGCCGATGGAAAATACTGCGAGCAACCGATACCGGGATCGAAGTGTTGCACGAGCTACGTCTGGAAGGCGAGGCCAGCGACGGCTCGCCCATCGTGTCACAGGGCCGCATCTATCTGCCGACGTCCGCGGCGATCTACTGCCTGGGAAATCCGAACGTTGAACCAACGGCCGATCCGCTGCCAGAGCCGCCGCAAGAAACGCCAGTCGACCAGGCTGCCGCTGCCGCCCAGATTCAAGTTATCCCGTTCGACGCCTTACTGGCGCCGCAACAGACTCAGAACTACCGAGTGAGGTTGTTCAACGCGCGCGGCCAATTGCTCCGCGAGGCGGCGGCGAGCGAAGTGCGGTTTAGCGTCGACGGACCGGGCGCCGTCTCGCCCGCCGGCCAGTACACGGCGCCGAGCGACAACGCACACCAAACCTCGCTAGTAGTCTGTAAAGTCGGCGAGCTGACGAGCACGGCCCGCGTTCGCGTCGTGCCGCCGCTGCCTTGGAGTTTCGATTTCGACAAAGCTGAAAAAGTGCCGCTCACCTGGATTGGCGGGCGCGTGCGGTACGTGCTCCGCGAGCAGGACGGCGAGCGATTTGCCGTCAAGCGGAGCGTGCTCCCTACGCCCAGGAACCCGGTCAACAAGCTCGGCACGCGGAGCCAGTTGTCGATGGGGCCGGTCGACTTGGCCGACTACACGATCCAGGCCGACTTCGCCGCCGACCAGCAGAACGGTAAGATGCCCGACTACGGGCTGACCAACAGTCGGTACTCGATGACGGTGCGATCGTCGGTCGGCGAGCTGCGCATCTACAGTTGGAGCCCGCACGATTATCGCACGCATGCCTCGGTCGAGTTCCAGCCCGAGCCCCATCAATGGTACACCATGAAAATGCGCGTCGACCCCGAGGGCAGCCGAGCGACCGTGCGCGGCAAGCTGTGGCCTCGCGGCACGGCGGAGCCCGACGAGTGGACCATCGAAATGGTCGACGAGTCGCCCAATCTACACGGCAGCCCGGGACTGTTCGGCAAGGCCGAGGTCGCGGAGATATTCGTAGATAACATTCGGGTCTACGCCAACCAATAGGAAGAAACATGAAGAGGACGTTAAAAATCGTCGGAATCTTGGCAGCCGTACTCTTGGGCTGGTGGGTATCGGCCGGACTGGATCGTGTGGCAGACGACACGGTTACGGCGGCGAAGCAAGCCCAGGAGAACGTCGATTGGGCCCAATGGGGCGGCGATTCCATGCGGAACAACACGCCGGCGGGGCACAACATTCCCACCGAGTGGGAAGTGGGAGAATTCGACTATCGCACCGGCGACTGGGATCCCAACGAGGCGAAGAACATCAAGTGGGTTGCCCAACTCGGCTCGCAAACCTACGGCAACGCCGTGGTTTCGGGCGGCAGAGTATTTGTCGGCACCAACAATAGCGGCGGCTGGCTGGAGCGTTATCCGTCGAACGTCGACCTGGGTTGCATGATCGCGTTCGACGTGGAAACGGGCGAGTTCCTCTGGCAGCACTCCAGCGAAAAGCTGCCCACCGGGCGCGTTCACGATTGGCCCCTGCAAGGCATTTGCTGTGCGGCGTATGTCGAAGGCGATCGACTCTGGTTCGTCACCAGCCGGGGCGAGGTCCGCTGCCTCGACACCCAGGGCTTTCGCGACGACGAGGACGACGGCCCCTACCAACAGGAAGAACAGTTGCTCGAAGCCGCCGGCACACCTTACAACCTCAAGGAAGAGGCCGACGTGGTCTGGGTCTTCGACATGATGGCGGAGCTTGGCATTTCGCAGCACAACATGTGCAGTTGCTCGGTCACCGCCGCAGGCAACATTCTGTTCGTCAACACCTCCAACGGCGTCGACGTCGAGCACAACTACATCCCCGCCCCCGACGCGCCCAGCTTCTTTGCCATGGATAAGCACACCGGCAAGGTGCTTTGGACCGACAAGTCGCCGGGTCTGAACATCCTGCACGGGCAATGGTCGTCGCCCACCTGCGGCGAGCTGGCCGGCAAGCCGCAAGTGATTTTCGGCGGAGGCGACGGCTGGATCTACAGCTTCGACCCCCAAGGCACGCCCGACGGCCAGGCCAAACTGCTTTGGAAGTTCGATGCCAACCCCAAAACCTCGAAGTGGGAACTGGGCGGTCGCGGCACGCGAAACAACATCATCGCCACGCCGGTGATCTACGAGGACCGCGTTTACGTGGCCGTCGGCCAAGACCCCGAGCACGGCGAAGGCGTCGGCCATCTCTGGTGCATCGATCCCTCGAAACAGGGCGACGTCAGCCCCGAGCTGGCCTTCAACGCGGCCGACCCCGATAAGGTCATCCCCCACAAGCGCGTGCAGGCCGTCGTGCCCGAGGAGGGCGACCTCGCCCGGGCGAATCCCAACTCGGCGGTCATCTGGCATTACAGCCAACACGATCAGAACGGCAACGGCAAGTTCGAGTTTGAGGAGACGATGCACCGCAGTTGCGGCACCGTGGCCATTCGCGACGACATCCTGTACATCGCCGACTTCAGCGGGCTGATGCACTGTCTCGACGCGGAGACCGGCCAGGTTCACTGGACGTACGACATGCTCAGCGCCGCCTGGGGTTCGCCGCTGATCGTCGAGGACAAGGTTTACATCGGCGACGAGGACGGCGAAATGGCCATCTTCCGTCACTCGGCCGATCCCGTCGTGGCGCTCAGCGACGAGGAGCCGCACTACGGCACCCGCGACATGGGCACCAGCGTGTACAGCACACCGATCGTCGCGGGCAACATCCTCTACATCACCAATCGCACCCACTTGTTCGCCATCACCGAGATTGACAGCTCCGAGGAACAGCCGTGACCAAACATGTGCTAGACGTCGGTAATTGCGGCCCCGATTTCCAGGCGATCAGCCGGTTTCTCACCGCCAGCTTCGACTGCCAGGTCGACCAAGCCGACAAACTGGAAGACACCCAGACCAAGCTACGCGAAGGCGACTACGCCCTGGTGCTAATCAATCGCAAGCTTGACTGCGACTACAGCGACGGCATCGAGATTCTCAAAGCCCTGAAAGCAAACGACCAACTGCGGAGCGTGCCGGTGATGCTAATCACCAACTTCGCCGAGCACCAAGACGCCGCCGTCGCGGCCGGCGCCGAGCGCGGGTTTGGCAAGTTCGAGTATGAGAAGGCGGAGACGCTGCAGCGGTTGACAAAGATTCTTGGGTAGTGAGTTTCCGCAGGTGAACAATCGGCTCCGGAGGAGCCAAGTCCTTTAGCCAGCTTGTTCGGCAGAGAGCCGTTGCTGGATGAGATCGATAACCTGCTCGGCCGGGCGATCCATATTCTTCGAGAGGACTGTGATATCCGCGCCCCAAGCTCTATGTGTAACGGAGGAAGTCTGGCGTTGTCTGTGTGGCGCTTGTGGCTGGGTAGACAGCCACGACTCAAACTCCCTGAGAGCCAAGCCTAGTCCAAACGCCGGGATAACTGAAACGCTCTGAATCTCGTGATATGTCACCCACAGTTCTCCGCCGGATTGTCGAATCCAAAGGCCTTCTGTTCGCAACTCGATCCGATGGTGCCAACTGTCCTTCAACACGGTCCAGGCGAAGGCTGCCGTGATAGTGGTTACTGCAAGGAATACCATGGGGAGGGGAATGGCGTCATCCAGACTTCCAAGGGGAGAAGTCTGGATTGCGGGCCACCCTTGGAGAAACAAGGCTAGCGCGATGCCGACGACGAGGATGAAGAGAGCTTGAGCCAACAAGCGTCCTCGACGAGGCAGGATGACCACGAGTGTACTGTCTGGGTCGTTCATCGGCGGCTGACCATTAACGAGTCGCTCTGGACGAATCGCACGTCACCCTTCAATCGCTTCCTTAACCGGCTGCACAAAATGCGGTGACTTGCCGCTTTTGGTGAGATCTTGCGCTTTCTTGTCGGCCAGCTTGCGTTCGTTGAATTCGAACAGAGCAACGCGGCGGAGCGATTGGTTGAAGACACCCCAATAGGCCTTGAGGCGGATTTCCTTGACCGCGCGAGTGCGCTTCTTGGCCGGCTTCTTCTTGGGTTCGGCCGCCTTTTTCTTGGTGGCGGCCTCCTTCTTTTTGGCGGGTGCCTTCTTCTTGGCGGGGGCCTTCTTGGCCGGGGCCTTTTTCGTGGCGGCTGCCTTTTTTTTGGCGGGCGCTTTCTTTTTTGCCGTTTTCTTGGCCATGGCCTTGGAGAATGTGTCTGGAGGTGGTGCGGTAGCACAAAATGAATGCGGGCCGTCAGCATACCCAATCGAGGGGCCGCTGGCTACTGCACCCACTAACTTCCGCAAACAACCCAAATGCCGGCTCAAACACGGCTGGGGCCTCTACAGCACGACGCCGATCCGCTTGGCGCGTGCCATCAGGGCCGGCCGGAAGTAGACCATCGGCCGCAATCGCCGGTTGTAGCTGCGGCGGGCCGCCCGATCGCGGGACCAAAGAAAGGTGCCGTCGACCATCCGGCGAGGCAGTTTGCCCTGCTCGACCAGGAGCACCACCTTGTCGATAAAAGTAAAATCCGCCTTGGTGAACGCCCGCAGCCCGGTTTTCAACTGATCCTCAAGCGTGATCTTGCGTCCCTGCCTCGTGGCGGGATCGCTCGACTGTTGGGCAGTCGTCTCCCGCGGCAGGAAGCCCTCGACCACCAGCGTCGCCAAGGCCAGGGTGACCAACGTCCACGCCAAGGAGCGCAACCAATGTATTCTCGGCGATAAGCGAACCACCATCACGAACCTCCCTTCACGTCGCCCCCAGGAGACGAGATTGCCTGAAAAGTCTTATTTCAAGGGTGGCGATTTGTACGAGCGGCCCGCGATCGTCACAAGCCCAATCGGCTGCTGGCACGTGCGATTCCCGGGTGCTTGCGTGGTGGAAATACGACAAAAGACCCGACTTCGGGAATAGAACGCGGATAAACGCTGATGGGGCTGATTTCCACGGATCTGAACGGCCGACCCGAGAGAGCCATGGGGACCAGAGTAGGCTCAAAGAGCTGCCAAAAAAAGTATAGCTAATCTGCGTCGATCCGCAGAATCCGCGTTCATCAGCGTTCTATTCCTAAATTCGGCTGAACAGTCACAAAAAGCGTTCTTCTTATTCACCGCCGGCGAGCATCACTTCGGCACGAGGTTTGCACCAGGAAAAAAACAGCTCGCACCTCTGTTTCGCAAGGTACAATTATCATGTAATGTCCCGCTTCGCCGAGTATTTGTGGTGAAGCATCGGACCGAGAAAACCGATGAGATAAAGCAACTCAAACACTTTCCGCCGGTGGCGGATTACCAAGCCAAACTTCCTGGTCACAATTCCGTCGGGAGGACCAAATTTTTGGATTGGCCCGAGTCGATACCATGGCAGTGCGCAGCGCTGTCCGACACGCGTCATTCTTCCAGCGACTCCACACCGTCGCAATTAGGCCGGAAGTTTGTTTTACAGAAGAAGGTCGCGGCAACGCTTACAGCTTGTCGCGGCCTTTTCTCGTTGCCGTCTGTTTCCGACAGCGCCGACTCCCCAGGCAGACGCTCGCCAACATCAGCATCACAATCCCCGCGGGCTCGGGCACCAACCGTGCGTTGGGAGAAACGAGCACACTGAGCTGGGCGCCGGTATATCCAATTCCTTGCAGCGAGGTCAGCATCACGCTCCCCGGCACATAGCCCACCTGCTCGGAGACATCGAAGATCCCCGACGGTTCTGAAGAAGCGCTGGCAAGCTGCACACGATTGGTTCCATCGGCATCCATCTGCCAAATGTCGTCGCCGGCCCCATCTTGTTGCACGTAGATCTTGCCGTCGGCAGACCAGGTCATGTTGTCGGGATTGCCGATCGATCCGACGCCCGTTTCCGGGACGATCTGGTCGATCGTCGCCGTCGAATTGGTCGTGTCCAGTGCGTTGCCGCTGAATTGCAAATCCAGGCCCATGGTGTAGATGCCGTCCGTCTGATCGCCAAACACCAACTGCGTGCCATCCGCCGGATTGGTATGGGCGTCTTCCAATTTGTCTTCTCTTAGCGAGCCGGTGGTCGAGGTGCTCCAGGTGCCGGTCACTTGCCCGTTGGGAAGATCGAAGGTGCTGGAATTGGGATCCGGGATGAAATAATAGACGGTCCCCCCCCGTAGCCCATTACGCTCCAGAAAGTCGATCTCACCATCGCCGTTGGCGTCGGTGTCTTTCTCGCCCACGTAAAGTTGCAGACGAGCGCCTGTTTTATCCTCGCTAAGATACAGGGCCGTATGCGTGGTGTTTCCCGTGTCCACGAGCGCCGCATTCTCCCAGCTCCCGCCGCCCAGGTCGGGCGCTTCCCACAGAGTCTCGGTCGCCGAATCGAGCGCATAGAACCTTCCCGACGTGTTGAACACTTCTTCGCCAGTGATATAGATTTCGTCCACAAACCCCCGATTGACGCCAAAGCTGTTAGGAAAGTAGGAAGTGCCTGAGCAAAAACGCGAGAAATGAGAACCACTGTAGGTCCCCACGTCGACGGTTCCGGTCGCCACCGCGTTGGGATCATTCACGGCATGATACCCGCCGTCGTAGATCGTGTTGTAGGCGTAGCCCATGCCGGTGACGATTGTTGAGGGAAACGCCGTCGCCCCGTTGTCGATCGTGCTGGCAATCGACTGCTGGAAATCGGCTAGATCCAAATCGACCCGGCTGATGGCCGCGTTGTTGGTGACTTCGTGGTTGACGAAGACCGAGAGCGTACCGCCGCTGAGATAGGCGCCCAAGCCGTCGTAATTCCCTCGGCTGGCGGTCGTCCCGTAACCGGCGTCGTTCAATGCGCTGATGTCGTTGCCCTGGGTGACCAGTTCAAAGGACTTCCAACCGTTGAGAGGGCTGAGCTGCAGAGCACTGGCTCCATCCAGAGCCACTGCCGTATTCGACAGAACTAGAATCAAGAGGACAAGCAGAGCCACCACGGAGCGGAACCGAATCGACCGCGGACAATTGTTTTCATAAACTACAGAGAAAAAGTACATAACACGATCCCCAAGCGAAAAAAAGAAAGAAACGAACCCCGACTGAAATGCGGCTAAGAGCGCCGAAAGAAATGCGTTTTCAGTGGATCGGTTCTCGCTGGAGAAAGTCTGATTTCAGATCAAAAGGGCAGGCATGCCCAGGAAGCCCCCAATATAAGCGGAACGGGCATTCGTGGCAATGAATTTCTAGTGATTGCTCCTAAGTCCCCAGAGCGTAAGGCCCTACGGCACGCCGTTAGACCGTCATTGTCGACGACGGACTACCCCGGAGCAGAGTCCCGCCAGCACCGTCAATAGGCCGGAGACGGGCTCGGGAATGCTCGTGGCATTCGCCGACAAGCTGCTGACGCCGTACTGCGATTCCCACACAGCCA
>CAXMSB010000318.1:0-2947 GCA_964195615.1 uncultured Granulosicoccus sp.
TCCCGCTGGATTTTCTTGCCGCCCATGTCTACTGTTGTCGAAGCACCTGAAGAAACGGTGGGCGTGCTGCCCGCGGCAGGGCCGCTGCCGCGGGAAATCGTGATTGAGCGAGCCCCAGGCGAGAGCGGTCGACAATGGTTCTATGGCTGGCTGATGTTGCCGCTGGCGACGCTGCTGATGATCGGTTCCAGCCCGGGCCAGACATTTGGCGTGGCGTATTTTAATGCCTGCCTTCTGGACGAGTTTGCACTGAGCAAAACGGGTCTGTCGACCGTCTACCTGGGGGCGACCCTGCTGGCGTCGCTGGGCATTACCTATGTTGGCAGCCTGGTCGATCGCTTCGGTCTCCGTCTGGCCGTGCTCACGGCCGTGGTCGCCATGATCGCCGCCTGCGTCTTTGCCTCGCAAATAACCGGCATCGCCACCATGTTTCTCGCGTTTCTCGCCCTGCGGATGGCTGGCCCCGGCTCGCTGACCTTGATGGCGAACAACACGATGGCCGCCTGGTTCGATCGGCGGTTGGGCAAAGCGAACAGCTACATGCACGTCGCGATGGCCGGAGCATGGGCCATTATGCCGTTGCTATTTGTGACGTTAATCGATTCGTTTGGCTGGCGGGGCGCCTATTTGGCGATCGCCGGTATTCTCGCGTGTGGATTGTTGCCGCTCGTGGCGATGTTGTACCGTCAGTCGCCGGCCGATTTGGGCCAGTTGCCCGACGGCGCGCCGGTCGACGAAACAGAGCAAGCGGCGCCGTTCAGTTGGGGCAATGAACTAACCGTCTCCCAGGCGATGCGGCACCGCTGTTACTGGATTCTCCTTGCCGCCACGGCCATGTGGGCTTTGGTCGGCACCGGAATGATCTTTCACCTGGCAGGCGTGTTCGAGGCCGTCGGGTTGGATGCCAGAGATTCGACCCACGCCATCAGCAGCCTGGCGATTGTCATGGGTGCGACGCAACTCGTAGGCGGCATCGTGGCCGACCGGTTGGCCATGCGATGGTTGCTGGTGGCGTCGATGACACTGCTTACGGCTACGTGCGTCGTGCTGGCCGGGGCCGAGACGTTCACGACGCTGGTGGCCGGCTACGTCGTGTTTGGCTGTTCGGCGGGACTGATGAGCATCGTCGCCGGGACGGCCTGGGCACGCTATTTCGGCCGGACCCATCTGGGCAAGATCCGCGGCACGTCGCTGACCGCTGCGGTGGGGGCGAGCGCCGTGGGGCCGGTGTTAATGGGCGTCAGCGCCGACTATCTGGATGGATTCGAACCGTCGTTTTGGCTCTTCGCAGTCATGGTGAGCGGCGTTGCCGTGGCCGCGTTTTGGGCCACGCCTCCGCAGAACATCAAACGCCCAACTGCCGGTTGAGTTTCTCCAACGCCTCGCGCAGTGTGCCGATCTCGGCCACTTGCTCCTGCACCTCGGCCAACTGCTGTTTCAGAGCAGTGATCTCAGCACGCAACGATTGCAGCTCGCTGGCGTCGGCAGCAGCCGCGGGGCGCGGTGGCGGAGGTTGGCTCGGCGCACTGCTGCGAGCGTCTGCCTGCCCTTCGAATTCCCTGCGGAGTTTGGCCAATTCCTGTTCTTCGTAGAGAGTATGCGTGAGCACGCAGCCTCGGCCTGGGGGGGTGAGTAGCTGAATCAACCCTTTTTCGCGCAGGCCGTCAACGATCGGCTGCAATTCGGAAATGCCTTTGATCGGTTCCATCCGCGCCGCCCGGCCGCGCAAGTCGCCCAGAGTCTGCTCGCCGCGCAGCAGCAGCTCGGCCATCACGGCCAGCTCCGCTTTGTCGACGCCCAGCCAATCGTACAGTAGATGGCGGTATTTCTCCACGCGACCGTCGCCCTGGATGATCGACAGCGCGCCGACCATCCGCAGTCGGTCGATCGCCTCGACAACCTGCTCCTCGTCGAGCTGCATTTGCGGCGAACGATTGCTCTTCTGGTTGCTGCCGTTTACCAGCGCGTTGAGCGAAAGCGGGTAGTTGTCGGGCGTGGTCTTGGCCTTTTCGACCAACACGCCCACGACCCGCCGATCGATTCTTGCTAGCGGTTGCCAACGGGGCGATTCTTCCTGAGGAGTGTCGTTCATCGTTTGTCTGTGACCTTCGTGGAGAGTGGCTGTTGAGCATTGAGTGTACCAGTCGAACGAGTTGTTACATACCCGTTACACTCCGTCGCCCAGGCAAGCCGTAGGATGAGATAGGGCGTATTGTTCTTTTCCCCGAGAAACCCATTGTTACACAAGGAGTCTTCCGATGAACGCAATTCCCCGCAGAGTGCTTGCCACGATACTGCTTTGCTTCCCGCTGGTAATAGTCTGTCAGAATTCAATCGCACTGGCAGCGACGTCGACCGTTGGCCGAGTGTCGCACATCACGCTTTATCGCGGACAGGCCATGGTGACCCGCGAAATTAGCGTCGAGGGCGACGCGGGCGGCCTGGAGATCGTTGTCGGCAACCTGCCGGAGCAGGTCGTGCCCGACAGCCTGTTTGCCGAGGGCAACGAACAGGTCGAGATTCGTGCCGTGCGATTCCGCAGCCGAGCCGTCGGCGAGCAACCGCGTGAAGAGGTCCGCAAGCTCGACCAGCAGCTACGCGAGCTGCAGCAGAAACTCGATCTGGCCGGCAAACAGCAGCAATTGCTTGCCCAGCGGAGCGCGTATCTCGACAAACTGGAAGGTTTCGTCGCCACGACGGCCAACGTCGAACTCTCGCGCGGCGTACTCGACGCAGAGACGCTCAAACGCATTTCTGATTATTCTTTCGAGCAGCGCGACCGCATCGCTCGAGAGGAAGTGGAGTTCAAGCAACGCGTGGAAGATCTCAACAACGAGATGGCTCTCGTGAATCGGAAACGGGCCGAACTGACCCGCGGTGCAACCAAAACTTTGCGCGAGGCAGTATTGTTTGTGCAGAAGCACGGGGCCGGCGACGCAACGATGCG
>CAXMSB010000319.1:0-10208 GCA_964195615.1 uncultured Granulosicoccus sp.
ACGGATCAGGCTGAAGCCTTTTTCCGGGTTGCCGCTGAAACGGATCGCGACGTGGCGGTTGCTGGTGATCTGGCGGTAGACCTTGTCGATCGGCCCGTGCAGTAAGAGCTGCCCCCGTTCGATGATGCCGATGCTCGTACAGCAGTCGGCTAGCTCCGTAAGGATGTGGCTGGAGATGAGAATCGTCTTGCCCATGTTGCGAAGCTCTTTTAAGAGAGCTTTTACTTCGAGACGGGCACGGGGATCAAGGCCGCTGGCCGGCTCGTCGAGAATCAGCACCGGCGGGTCGTGTACCAAGGTTTTTGCCAGGCAGAGCCGTTGCTTCATGCCGCGGGAAAGGCCGTTGACGAAATCATCGCGTTTGTGGGTCAGATCCAGCAGTTCCAACACGTCGGAAAGTACTTCTTTACGTCGCGCCTGGGGAACCTGATAGGCGACGGCGAAGAAGTCGAGAAACTCCCACACCTTCATGCCGTCGTAGACGCCAAAAGTGTCGGGCATGTAACCGATGCTGCGTCGGACGCCAATCGGATCGCGCGAGACGCTGTGCCCGTTGACGATCCCCTCGCCGTGGGTCGCTTTGAGCAACGTGGCCAGAAAGCGGATCGTCGTGCTTTTGCCGGCGCCGTTGGGGCCGATGAAGCCGAACATCTCGCCGGCGGCGATCTTCAAGTTCAGATTCGCCACGGCCACGAAGTCGCCGTAGTGCTTGCCAAAATTCTTCAGTTCAATCATTGGTTGTTGCCCGGGGTGTGTTGATTATTCCTGGGAGCCCGCGAATCACGCGGATTATCACGAATTGATGTTAGCCGTCATCGTCCCGATGTCGTGGGCCCAGTGAAAAGTTATCACCACCGCACACGGCAGTGGGACACTGCCGGCTAACGAGACTTGATTCGTGTGGACAACTAATCATCGAAAATGCCTGCCTCTGTTATCTTCACGTCGCCACGACTGTTGGCGTCGGGTTGGGCCAGGGGCTGGTCGCCGTAGGCGAGGTGTGCCAGCACGACGGTCACGCCCTGCACTTGAGAAGCGGCCGGGTCGGCCTCGGCGCCGGGCAGCACCTCGTCGATCTGCCCGACCAGGCGGTACTCTTCGCAACGCGCATAGCGGAGATCATTCTCTTGGGGAAACTGATACACGAGCTTGAGCAACTCGTCGACGTTCAGCCGCTCCGCGAGACCGTCGCGAGCCTCCAGCTTTCGCTCGTCGGCAAAAGGTAGTTTCTCCGAAGTCAGAACCAGCGGCGTGAGACCCAGCACGGCGGAAGTATCATCGCGCAGGTCCCCGATCCAACTGGCGTCGTAGCGCGGCTGAGCCTCGCCGCTCGTGAACTGGCGACGCACCACCACGACGTTTGTCAGGTCCAAGCCGCAGCGGTTCTCCACTTGCCGATGGTTTCTCGACGACATTCCCAGCCGCAAGGGCCCTTCCAACTCGATCATCTGTTCGCTATGCATCATGCGGGTGGAGTTCGATGAGACGGCCAACCCGCGGAGGAGGGTGTCGGCACGCCGCTCGAATGAGACGTCAAACAACTGATCGCCGATCTTCCCTTCGCCATCCTCTCCCACGGGAAAGGGCGTAGCGACCGTATTGGCCCGGTCGAAGGCGACGTCGTAGGTGGTCGACAGCGACGAATAAAAAGCCGTGTAACGACTCAACAGCCCACGCGGATGATCACCATGCAATTCCAACAGGGCAATTTCCGTTTGCGAACGAACAAAACCGATGTCGAGTTGGGCCATCCGAACGATGGCCATCGTGCCCAGCACGGCAATCACCGGGGCAGCGATCCAGGCCCACTCCACGCGACCCACCGTATGAAACACCATCCAGTTCAAGGGCACAAGCACAACGAGGTACAGGGCCAAGCAGCCCATGATGAATCCGGCCCCCGGCATTTCCACACCGGCGGCCTCGGTCAACATTTCGCGAGAAGCGCTGGATACGGGCCCGAACTCGTTCCAGGCGGCCAACCCTCCCGGGCGATCGATCTCGGTGTGCATCTCAGCCGGCGGCGCGGCAAACGGAGTCGTATTGGGCGTCTGCACTTTGCGGATGTTGGCCGGGGCGCCGGCATCGCGGGCGAACAGACGCAAGCCCGTGGTGAGGTGCGCATCGAGCCGCCGCTCAGGCAACTGGAACCAACCGACACACAGCCCGCTATAAGCTCCCTCGGAAAACTGGCGTCGCAGACGCCCTAACAGTGCGCCGTTCAGAAATCCGTCGTAGCCGGGCCAGTTGATCAATTCTCGCTGCGAGAGCTGCAAGGCCGACACAACGATGCTCCCCCGGCCGACGTTCCGTTCGTAAAAAAGTCCCCCGCCGCCCGCCACTTCTCGCGCGTCCTCCCTGGGCGCCAGTTTTACTCCTGAGAGTGGGCGATCCGGAACAAGTGGGGGCAACCGTTTGCCAAGCGTTCGGTTGCCCCAGTAGTCGGACCAGCCACTTAGGTCGTCGGCCGAGATGTTCCGCACGCCCGCGCTCTCGGCGGGCAGAAATTCGTCCAGGAAGCTGCCACGGAGCGTGTCGAGGGAGTCGGGGCCGTTGACGATGAGTCGGCCTCCCCAGTGGAGCCAATCCACCAAAGCCTGTTGCTGCTCGGGGGAAAGCTGCGTGGCGTCGACTTCGTCCCACACTAGATAGGCAATGCTCGTCCAGGAGAATAGGCTGGGTGACAAGGCAATCCGCTCGGTCGCGTCGACCAGCACCACTCGGTAGTGGAACTGCGACGATTCATCGTCCTCCTCTTCCCACTCGGCACGGACGGTGTCGGTCACCTTCAAGAAACCATAACGCGACACTTCCTTGGCCAACACGACGAGCAGATACTGGTACGATGGCATCTTCACCAAGCGCGGATCAACTTGGAGGACTTCCGCACCCGAGTCGCGATTGACCAGTCGGGAACGGATGTGAGAGCTGGCGGCGTCTTCGGGAACGTACAACTGGCCCTCGACCATCTTCTCGCGCCCTTTGGCTAACACAACCGGCCGGGTCGATTGGTAAGTGAAGCGCGTGTGCCGAAGAGCGGCGAGCTGTTTGTGGTCGTCAACGAGCGCGGTCGAAGCATGGCCGACGAAATCGTCGTAGTTGGCCTGCATCTTCTGAACCGTGGGAGTCCAATGGCCCGGCTTTACCAAGATCCCGGGATTCAGATCGGCCGACTCGTCCTCCGACAAGTCATGACCGAACAGGGGCAGCAACGGGCCGATGTCTAGGTCCTTTTTTTTCTTCTTCTCGTCGGCGAGTTTCTTGAGTTCCTCTTCCGATTTCTGGCCATCTTCGTCGGACGGCGTGGACTGACATCCCCGACAGCCCGCCGTAGTGAGCACCAGCATACCCAGCAGCAACATTGCCGAGCGGCGCATTGCCAAGGCCCAGGATGCCTGCGGTCGAGATTTTGTCCGGCGGGCTATCATCGTCGGGGGGACTCGCAAGAATGAAGGCGTCGCGGGGCGGTTGTTCCGGAGTTTGTCATTCTACCGGATTGGGCGGCTTGGGGAACTGGCTATTCCGGTGGCGCTCGGCTGGCGCCTCGCGGCTTACCCTCGCCTTGCCCATAGCGTGAGCTGCCAGGCGAGCGTCGCCAGCGCGCCTAGTGCCAGGGCAAGGAACAAGCAGAGGGCCGACACGCGGTCTTCGGCGCCGTAGTGCAACAAACCGAAGATACGCACCGATAGCGTGGACACCCCCGGCGGCGAAACGAGCAACGTGGCGGCCAAGTCGCTCACCGCCACGACCAACGACATGCACGCCGCGGCCACAACGGCATGCCAGCGAAGCGGCAAAGCGATCCCCACCAGTTGTCGCCACCAGCCGGCGCCTTCGCTGGTGGCGCTGTCCAACACGTCTTGCGGCACCGTGGCCATCTGGGAGCCCAACACCAGGGTGGCCAGCGGCAACGCCCGCAATGTTTGCACCAACACGGGCGCTAGAATTGTGTGGTCGTAGCACCAGGTGAGAAAGTACCAGGGCGAATCCACCGAGTGATTCAGCAAATGGATTGTCCAGATACCCAGCAGCGGACCGGGAATCGCAAACCCGATGGCCAACAGTAGAGCCGTCGCTGCTCGCGGCAAACAACCGGTGCGCAGCGCCCACGCCAACAACACTCCGACGACCGTGGCCAGCGCCGCTGCCGAGCCGCCGATCGCGCACGACCAACCCAGCTCGCGACGATGCTCGCGAGGGCTGGCGAGCACCAGTTCGGCGGCTTTCGACGCCGACCACTCGCGCACGACCACGCCGCCGTCGCGACGGGCCTCGACGCCGGCTTTGCCCAAGAGCCCGAGCGTCGGTGCGCCAACGACTAGCGCCGCGCAGCACCAGACAATCAGCGTCGCCCCGAGCCGTCCGCGGCGCAAACGCCAAATCCACCCTTCGCTGGGCGAAACAAACTCGACCGAGGGGAGCCAGGCCCAGATGGCCCCCAGTGCCGCGGAAACCAACAACACGATCGCCGCCGTACCGATCCAGAGGTCTCGCGCCGCCAACGGCGACGCTTCGAGGGGGATTGTGGCGACATCCGTCGGCATGGGGGCGTCGAGTGCGCCGAGACTGGCGACAGTGTAGATCTCTTCGGCGAAGGTGCGCACTTGGAACAGGTCGGTCACCGTGATCTCGCCGGCGCAGACGACGGCAATCCACAATGCCGCGGCGAAGAGCCCCCCCATGGCACGCTGCAAACTAACTCGCCACAGCACACGCGATGCGCCGGCATCTTGAAGCGACTCTTCTTCCAATTCCCGGGGGACGTTCTTCAGTGCAGCGCCCACGAACAGCACGACCCAAGCCGTGGCGGCCATGCCGTGAACCCAGACAGCGCCGCACCAACCCTGCAACCAATCGCCCAGCCACCCGCCCTGCCCCACTGCCGCCTGCCAGGCAGCCGCCTGCACATACAGGGGCACGAACAACAAAGCGACGAACATTCGCTCCAACATGCGTCGGCCCCATACCGTCGTCTTGGTAATCGCCACCGCCAGCAACGCGCCCAACGGCAGGCTCAGCAGCCACGTTCCGCCGATCAGCCAGGCGCTGTTGAGCAGCAAGCCTCGCAGACGCTCGCTGGCCAACGCCAGACACACAACCAAGCCCACCAGGCTCACGGCCAGTTGCCCCAGTCCCACGGATGTTCGAGAAGATTTTCGTCGCATGCGTTTCACTGGTGGCTTGGAACTGGTGAATCGGGAAGCACCTATTCTAGCTAGCACCCTCTTGGGAGAAAGGTGCCAGCATGGCGACGAAAACCGTCCGCTGTGGGGCCGTTGTCGCCCGAAGAACTTGGGATGGCAGCCACTCTGGCCGTTTGCTATGGTCCCGCTTCGGTTTGAGGCGCCACTTTGTGCCCGCTTTTCCTAGCCTATTCTGCTCCTTGGTTCGCATGACTTTCACCCACAGCAAACTGGTGATTCTGTTCTCGGCGGCAGCGGTGGCCGTCTCGACGCTCGGAGGCTGCAGTAGCCTGCCGTTCATGGAAAAGGAACGTACCTCGATCATCACGCCGGGCATGCGGATGGCGGCCGTGCGCGAAATCGGCCCTCGGGCCGACAACGCCGACTCCGCCGAGCAACAACGGCTCTGCGAGCAACTTGCTCTGCATATCCAGACGGAACCCGATCCGCTGGTGAGACTGGAAATCCAGAATACCGTGGCCCAGTTCTCGGTGCCTTTGGCGCTCAAGATGCTGCTGGCCGGGCTGAACGACGAGAATCTCGACGTGCGACTGACCTGTTGCTACCGGTTGGCCGAACAGGGCGACGCGACTGCAATTGGCCCGTTGCGCAAGGTTTTGGAAACCGATGGCGAACTCGACGCACGCCTGGCGGCCATCGACGCCTTGGGACAAATCGACTCGACCGAAACCGTGGCGGCTCTTGCCCTTGCCCTCGACGACCGCGACCCGGCCGTCCAATATGCCGGCGTGCAAGCCTTGAAGGCCGTCAGCGGAGAGGATTTTGGCAATGACGTCAGTTCCTGGCAGATGTACGTGAAGGGGGAGACCCCGCCTGCGAAGCCGTCGGTCTCGATCGCCGAACGCGCAAAACTATGGTCGCCTTTCTGATTTATGTGTTCTCTGACACTGCATCAGCCAGCCGCGGAAATAGAACGCGGATGAACGCTGATTGAACTGATTCTCGCAGATCGTGCTCTGACGATCGGCGATCATCTGCCGAATCCGCGTTCATCCGCGGTCTATTCTGACTCACATGGTCGAAATGCTAGCACGCGATTTTTATTCTTCACGCATGGCCGTTGGTGCTAGCGAGGATCTGCTGTCGTTGTGTGCGCAAATTCAATGCGGCCAAAGCGCAGCTCGACCCTCTTCTTGAAATCTGCACCTGAGAAATCCTCATTGCTTGCAAAGTCGACCTGCTTTCTCGGCAAAGTTCTCCCCGGCTAACTCTGCCCTCGTCTAAATGTATTGATACGGCTGAATTTCTAGCCCCGGGAACCCGATATCAACTGCTGTAGGCCGTACGGTGGGGCATTCTCTGTCACGGTGCTAGCGGAAGTCGGGGGGCACCCGCACTTCTTGAGACGTGACGGATCATCGCGCAGATCCTCGGGCCTACGTTTCTCAATCCAACATTTGACGAGACTCACAACGACTCATGGGTTAGGGGGAAGGGCAAGATGCCTCGCTGGACATGCGCTATCGTCGGACAAGTTGCGCTCGTGTTGTTGACTTCGGTCGCCGCTCCGCAAAATTCTTGGAGTGCTGAACGCGAGTTGAAATGGATATCCCCATCGCGGATTTCCACGCTCGATGCCTACGTTGCGCCTCAGACTTCCGAGCTTGATGCCACGTTGATCGACAGCATCAATCGAGGGTTCGCGACCGAACGCAAGAGCGCTGCCAAGTACAGCGTCGCCTCAAAACCCCAGTCGAAAACCAGCTCGAAGACCAAGTCGAGTTGGAAGGCGATTGGCGGCCCTCGGAGTCGTACCGCGTCGAAATCGACACCGCTAGCTTTGAGTCCTTCCAAGGCGGACGACGAGCCGTCTCCTCTCAGCAGGTGGCTGACCCCCGAAGACGTTGAGGTCGATCTAGAAGCCAGCGATCAGGTCGACAGCGCGATGGTTGCCGACGATTCTACCGCAGCTGTCGCGACGGACACCCCCGCTACAAAACTCACCCAGAAGAGCAGCCGCGCCAAGAGCGAAGCCGCTCCGGAAGTCGACGGCCAGCCAGCAGAGAGACTTGCCCTGAGGTTTCGGCGTCGGGAGGCTCAGCAGCCTCCGCAGAAGTACGTCCCAAAGGCCACGATGCACCCCACGGAACGGCAGAAGGACGACCGCAAGACGCCGAAAGAGCCGCCCGTCAAGAACTTACCTAAGCCCGACCGCGACGAATCGGACGCGGACTCTCCGATTACCACCGAAGCTCTGCCTCCACTGTCAAAGTCGCAGATCCGACTACGCACAAAAATCCGCCGCGTGCTCGCCCACTACTACAGCCGACCGCTCAGCACGCATGATCGCAGCCCCTGGGAAGTGATGCACAGCCTCCTGGCTTTCGAGGTGAACAGCAAAGTGGCGCGGGGCGGATCGCGCGGCGAGCCGGTCACGGCCGTGGGTTGGCTCTGCTTCAACCAACCCTGCAAGCGCCGCACACTGATGTACGTGAACGACGAAGGCGAACTACGCGTACGCGTCGGTCCGGCCCTGCAAGGACATCGGGGCCAACTGTTGGCCATGTTGGCGCAGTCGAAGGTGAGCAAGGATTACCCTATGCGGGTCGAGGGCCACGAGCTGACGGTCTCCGATCTGATTGAAATGGAAAAGCGGACCTGCTTTCCACGGAGCGAACTGACCTTCAAATTGATCGGCCTGGTGCATTATCTCCCCTCCGACAGCCAGTGGGTCAACGACCAGGGGATGGAGTGGGACATGCAGAAGCTCATTTCCGAGGAACTGCGACAGCCGGTGCGCGGCGCGGCCTGTGGCGGCACGCATCGCCTGGGAGGTTTGACGTTGGCTTACAAGAAACGCGAGCAACGGGGCGAGCCGGTCGACGGCGAGTACCTCCGGGCGAAGCGATTCGTCGCCAAGTATCAGCAGTACGCCTACCGCATGCAAAACTCCGACGGCAGCTTCAGCACCGAGTGGTTCCGGGGCCCCGGCAACGAAGATTCGATCGATCGCAAGCTGAAGACCACCGGCCACCTCCTCGAATGGCTGCTCTACACGGCAACCGAGAAGGAGCTGAAATACTCTCGCACTACCCGAGCCACCAACTATTTGGCAAACATCATGTACAGCAACCGCAACAAGAATTGGGAGGCGGGCCCGCTGGGGCACGCAATTCACGCCCTGTTGCTGTACGATCGGCTCGTCTTCTCGCCTTACGACAATCAGAGCGAAGCACCGATTGCCAGCAAACCGCGGCGCTCCAATTCCGCCCGATCACGACGCTAAGAGCTATTGGGTAGCACCAGCACCCGGATGGCTTTCGGATTAGACACAAAGTGCCCAGAGTGTCGCTGAGACTCGCAGAGTCTGATTCAACAAGAAGAATATCTCCGCGGCCCTCAGCGAAACTCGGCATCTTCTGCGTTTAATCCCACAGAGCCTGCGGACCGTATGGCGACAGCGGGAATCTGGAATTGAAATCGTCGGGCTGGTGTACTAAATTGCACTTCTCGCGTGGCCGTGAGGCCGCGTTTCTCTGGGTTCGGACAGCCTTCTGCAGCGAGTGCGTGGTTCCTCGATGTCGCCTTCGATAAAGTTCACCGACCAGCTGGAAGCGTTCTGTGAGATCGCAACTCGGCTGGCCAAGCACGAGGAGGCCGACGCGCTGCTGTTCTTGCTCGAAGGCTCCTACGACTGGGACAAGCTTCGAGCGGCCACTGGCAAGCTGAGTGTCGTGTTGGCCAGCGATCGGCCCCAACATCTCGCCGGGGCGGAAGAGGCGGGGTTCGACACAGTCGAGCTGAACATCCCCGACAGCCCCGTCTACGAACGTCTCACCCAAGCACTGCTGGAAAGCGTTGCTGACGACCTGCTCACCCCGGGGTCGGGAGTAGTCGCGCTCTACAGCGGCTTCGAGGTCGGCACGATCGACTCGATCAGCATCATTCGACTCGACGAACATCTGGGTCGACTCACGGTGCATGACCTGCGGCAATTGGAAACCCGCGTGCCGCTGGAGACATTGAAGACAGCCGTCGATCTGGCGGTCGACATCGGCCGCGAGGGCAAACCGGTCGGCACGCTGTTCGTCGTGGGCGATCATCGCAAGGTAATGAAACATTGCCATCCCTTGGGATTCGATCCGGTGAAGGGCTACAGCGCTGCCGAGCGGCGGATGGAAGGCACGAAAGTGCGCGAATCGCTGAAGGAGATCGCTCAGCTCGACGGTGCGTTCATCGTCGCCTCGGACGGGACGATCGTCGCCGCCTGCCAATACATTTCCGCCCCAGCGGCGGAAATCACCCTCAGCAAAGGTCTCGGCGCGCGACACTGGGCCGGCGCAGCAATCAGCCGAGCCACCGGCGCAATCGCCATCGCGGTCAGCGAATCGAACGGCACAGTGCGGCTATTCCAAAACGGCGAGGTGATGCTCCGCATCGAACCCTTCCGCCGGGCAATGAAGTGGAAAGATTTTGAGTACGACCCGCCGAGTGGTAGCTGACCGTGACGTGCTGGAGCACCTTGTGCCGATGATCGGGGACACCAATGAAACACTTGTCAGACCAGAAGATTGTCGAGTCTTGGAAGAAGAATGCCCAACCCTGGGTAGCGGCGGTACGAAATGGTGAAATAGAGAGCCGGGAGCTGGTAACTAATCAAGCGATTCTCGACGCCGTGACTGGGCTCGCACCGAAAACTGTACTCGATGTCGGTTGCGGAGAGGGGTGGCTTGTCCGAGAGTTGGCGAGAACTGGCATTGATGCGCTTGGTGTCGACGTGGTCTCTGAGTTCATCGATCACGGGAAAGAGGGCCGAGGCCGCTATCAAGTCCTGTCGTACGAGGATCTTTCGATCGAATCTGTCGGGGAAACATTCGACGGAGTCGTCAGCAACTTCTCTCTGCTCGGCAAGGAATCTGTCGACCATGTATTCCAGCAGGTTCCGACGCTATTGAAGCAGGGAACCGACTCGTCCCCGAGCCCGGCGCCTCCACAAGAAATCCTCGCACACCGGGCACACAAATGCACCGATGCTGTCACAATGGTCGAAAGTCGATCCTGAAT
>CAXMSB010000320.1:0-2104 GCA_964195615.1 uncultured Granulosicoccus sp.
GTCGCGGCATAGGTCGACATAAAAGCTGCCAGCAAAGCGGCAATCAACAGGCCCAGTAATCCGGTCGGCATGAACTCGCGCATGGCAAAAGGCAGGATCAGTTCGAAGTCGACCCCGTCGCCCATCGCATTGAGTTCTTCCGAGAAGAACGCCAGGGCGAGCACCGTCAGACCGGCGACCAACATGTAACGTGGGATAAGCAGCACGACGTTGACCAGCCCGCTCATGTAGGCCGCTTCGCGGGGAGTCCGGGCCGAGAGCACGCGCTGCATGTCGTAGTTGGGCGCCGGCCCGGCAACGCTCTGCAACACACCTTTCAACAGCATCAGCCCCACAAAGAAAGAAAACAACTCCCAGCCGTCGGAGGCGATCTTGGTGTCCGCCGCCGGCATCAGCGCTGACCAATCGAGGTCCAGATGCTTGCCAAAGAAGATATTCCGCCAGCCGTCGGGGACCACCGCGTCGAGCATATCCGGCGAGACGGCCTGCATCGCAATCACGCCGACCCACACGCAGGCAACCGTCATGATGCAGAACTGCAAGACCTCGGTAAATACGACGCTGAACATGCCGCCCTTGACTACGTAGAGCGTCGTGATCGCGGTGACGATCAGGCCGTAGAGATTGGTGTTCGTCGCGGGATCGTCAGACAACTGCCAAGGCAAGAACGCCGCGGAGAATTTCGCGATTCCGATAAAACCATAAGCCAGGAAACCCACGACATTGATCAACGCAAACAGCACGACGACCAGATGCGCAAGCTGCGCACCGCGTCCGTCGCCAAAACGAAAGCGAATCCACGCCGCCCCGGTCATCACGCCCGAACGGCGCAGCCAGATCGACAGGAAGACCATCATGAAAATCTGATTGAAGACCGGCCACAACCAGGGGATCCACACGCTCTTCAGCCCGTAGACAAACAGCAGATAAATCATCCACATCGTGCCGCTGATGTCGAACATGCCCGAGGCGTTCGACAGCCCCAACATGTACCAAGGGATGGTATTCCCACCGAGAAAATAGCTACTGAGATTCTTCGAAGCTCGCTTCGAGATCCAGAAGCCGATGCCGATGGTCGCGAGAATATAGCCGGCGATAATCGCCTGGTCGAGCCAATGAAGTTCTAGCATAGACGACCGCGCGAGCTAACGAATGAAGGGGGCAGAGCTGCTCAATGATATCGTGAGTGGCGTCAAAAAACCTCGGAATTCTCCTTCGTAAACTCCACGAGCTCGCTCAAGTGGGCAAAGGCCACGCAACTGCTGGTGTCGGCCGCGCCGTAGTAGATCGCCAGCCGGTCCTGCCGCTGATCGCACAAGGCCGCACAGGGGAACACGACGTTGGGAACGTGGCCAATCGTTTCGTAGTCGGCCTCGGGCGTCAAAATGTGTTGGTTCGTGCGGTAGAGCACCCGCCAAGGTTCGTCGAGATCGAGAATCGCCGCCCCCATGCTGTAGACGAAACCGTTGCAGGTGTCCATCACGCCGTGATAGAGCATCAGCCAGCCTTCGTCGGTTTCAATCGGAATCGGGCCGGCGCCGATTTTCGTGCGCTGCCACCACTGGCCGACGTGGTCTCCGCCGCGGCGCATCACCAGCCGATGCATGCCCCAATGACACATGTCGGGGCTTTGGCTCAGGTAGATGTCGCCGAACGGAGTGTGTCCGTCGTCGCTCGGTCGGCTGAGCATCATGTACTTGCCGTCAATCTTGCGGGGGAACAACACGCCATTGCGGTTGAACGGCAAGAAAGCGTTTTCCAGACGCGTGAACGACTGGAAGTCTTGCGTACTGGCCACGCTGATCGACGGGCCTTCGTGGCCACCGCACCAGGTGATGTAGTAGGTGTCGTCGATCTTCACGACCCGCGGGTCGTAGGCGTAGTCGTCTTTGCCGACGACTTTCGGGTCGCCCGAGAACTTGATCGGCTGCGGCTCGATGTGCCATTGCAGCCCGTCTTCGCTCCAGCCGGAGTGCAGTCGCGGGTAACGACGCTTATCTTCGTAACGAAACACACCGGCAAAACCGTCGCCATAGGGAACGACCGCGCTGTTGTAGATGCCCTGAACGCCCGGTGCAAAGTCGCGACCGATGACCGGATTGCC
>CAXMSB010000321.1:0-2670 GCA_964195615.1 uncultured Granulosicoccus sp.
TGGGCTCGAAGGTGACAACCGTTGCCGCGTGGTTGCCGGTCGTCATGCCGATGAAACCGTAAATCCAGGAATCGACGTCGTACTGGCCCGCATCCTGCTGACCACCGAGAGCCAGCGCAATCACCTGAGCATCGGTGAGCCCCGCCGGCAGATCGAGAAAGATGTGCATGTTGTCGGCCGTCTTGTCGACCGACTCCACAATCAGATCGCGGTTGGCCGCGTTACCCGGATTGGTCTCGAACGGATCGAAGGTCACGACGGCCGCCTCGGGAGGCAACCGATCGATGTACACGGCCTGTTTGAAATCGGTGAAGACCGCCGGTCCCCCGTCGCCGCCGGTACCGGCGTCGCGATGGCGGAACGCCCGCACGGTGAGGAAGTGGCGCCCTTCGCTGAGCCCCGTCGTGTCAATTGTCTGCGAATAAGTTCCCGTGCCACTGCCAACGTTCGTGCCCGAATTTGGATCGTAGATGAAGCCCGGCGTTCGCGTGTCGGTAAAGCTCTCAAAGCCATAGGCGATGTCGCCTGGCGTGGGGTTGTCGATTCCAGCCTGTGTGTTCAGGTCCATCCCTTCGTCAATCCGCACTAGCGCCGTGTCGCCGTCGGCATGGAAGTCGCGCACCGGCAATTGCGTGTCGGGATCGATCAGGCTGACGGGCGTCGTCGAGAGCTGCACGGCAAACGAATCGGAGCGAATCACGTCGATGTCGCCCAGTCGAGCGGTGCCGTTGTTCGCGGCCCCGGGAGTTGCCCCGGCAAGCATCGAAGCGACATTCGTCAAGCTCAGCGACCCCTGCGGCGGAGCGACGCCGTAGATCACGTATCCCCGCCCATGTGCGCCGTTGCTCGGAATGCTCACGTTGATCTGGCCCGAACCGTTGACCTTCACCGTTTCGGGAATATCGCCGTTCGGATCGACCGTCGGGTCTGCAGCGTTGCCGGTGAGCTCTACCAGGATGGTGCCCGAGGCGAAATTGGTCTGCACGCCATTGCGCGTCTCCACAACCGAGTCGTTGCGGCTGTTGAGCCCGACGACCGCGGAGTTGGAGCGTTCGTAGATATAAATGTTGGAAAAACCGTTGGGATCGAACGCGTCGTCGACCCAGCGTTCATGAAAACTGCCCCGACCATGCGTGTTGCGGATGTCGACCAACGTGGTGATGGTCTCTCCATGAAAACCGCCCAGGGCGTCGTCCTTGCCGTCGTTGGGAAAGTCGCGGCCTTCGCCGAACTCCTTGGCGTTGAGATACACCAGCGCGTTGCCGGGTCGCATGAGGGTGTAGGCGTAGGCGACGTTCTTCAGATACGGAAAACCGCCCGACAGATTGTCGTGGCTGTCGACGAACGACACACCCTGACTGCCATCGGTGTGCCATACTTCACTGCCCCCCGGTCGGTCGAAGGAATCCTGACTGGCGCCACGGATGCAGTGCCAGTTGTTCGCGAAGCCGTTGCCGGTGAGGTTGTTGCGCAGGGCAAAGAACAACGGGAAGTCGAGCACATCGCGATTGCCGCCCACGGTATTGTTGCCTGGGTCGATTCCCAACGGATTGGGTAGATCGTGGCGAATGTAGTTCTGCAGCGTGCCCTGGTTGCCGTCCAATACTTCGCCGAAGGAATACACCGGCTTGACCGTGCCATCGTGATTCAATTGGTTGCTGGCGCGGAACACGGCCTGATCGAGCAGCGTGTGCGTGTTGATCGGGAAATGCTTGGCGGCATCGAGACGAAAACCGTCCACGCCGATCGTCTGCACCATCCACTGCGCGTGACGCAACAGCAACTGCTCGGCGGTTTCAAGAACCGGGTCTCCGGCGAGCGGGGTATTGTTGTTAAAATCATAGCGGGTAATCAAAAACTCACCGGGGCCCGGATCTACGTCGAATTGCGTGCCGCCCAAGCCTTGGTCGGGATAGAATCGGGCGTTGCCCACGTCGGGAACGTTCGCCAGCCGGCCAAAAGCGCCCTGGGTGCCGGCCGGGATGTTGTCGGGATTTCCGGGGGCGATCGGCTGACGGATAAACTGGTGATTCTTCTCCTGGGCGATGTCCGCCAATCCGGCCAGTCGACCATTGAGATCGCCCCCCTCGAACGCCCCGTGGAAATCGCCGTCGATGTCGCCCGGCAACGTGATTGCCAGGCCCGGATAGCCGCCCGACTCGGCGAAGCTTACGTCGTCGTTGGGGTCCGGCGTGCCGTAGTCGTCGACGGTGGTCAGGTCACTGAATCCCGCGTGGTTGAGGATCAGATCGGTGTAGACCTTCACGTTGGCTGCGTGGGCCGTATCGACGAGCGACTTGAGCGACGCCTCGGTGCCGTAGAGCGTTTCCTTGCGAGCCCGGCCCAGATCGAAACGATCGTAAACGTCGTAGCCGACCGATTGGTCGCCCGAATCGGCTCGACTCGGCGGCGGCAGCCACATCGCGCCGTACCCGGTATAGAACAGGTCGACCTGTCGGTCGGTAATCGTGTCCCACTCGGCTTCAAACATTTGCAACAAGGCCGGGGCCGACGTGTCTTCGGCAATCGCGGAGCGACTATCGCCAGCAGCCCACAGGACCCCCAGCACAACGAGCGCATGCCAACCGACGACGCATTTCCAGCGTCGGCAGAGTGTGTCGCGAGTTGTCGGTTGGGTAGTATTCATAGCCAAGTAATTGCGCATCAATC
>CAXMSB010000322.1:0-8305 GCA_964195615.1 uncultured Granulosicoccus sp.
CTGGCGGCGCGAGCGTATTGGCGGCGGTTCTCAAACGTCCTGGCTAGTGTCTCGACCGCCGTTTGCCACGCGCTCGTGGCCGTGTCGGCCGGCGTATCCTGCAGCACCTGTTGGTAGAGCCGGATGTGGTGGGGCTCGGCGGGGAGTTCGAATCGCTGGATGCCGGTGGCGAGGCGGGCGATCGTTTCGTTTTCCTTGAGCGTGTGCAGGGCGAAGGTGCCGGTTTCCTGGGGCTGATCCTGCTTGGGCGTTTGGCGACCGAACCACCATCCGTAGTCGGCTAAGGTTTCGACGCCGAATTGCGATTGGAGGAATCGGGCCCGTTGCAGTAGCGTCGCGTCGCGTCGCTGGGGTTGCCACTCGACCAGACGCGCTAATATCCAGCGCCACCGCTCGCCGTCGTTGGCGGTTTCTTCCCACGACGACGGCTCCGAGTAAAAAACGGGCAGTCCGTCGGCCGTGACCGGCGCCTTCTGCAGACCGCCATGGTAGTGGCGCCAACCTTCTCCGAAGTCGGGCAGTTCAGTCAGGTCGGTGAGGCTCTGCAATCGCCACGCTTCGTGGTAATTGCGTCCGTGAAGCATGGCGTCCGCGAAGCGAATCAGGAGTTGGTACGCCGGCTCGCCAGAGCGCTGGTCGGGAAGGTCCTCCAGCAGCGCGAGTGCCTGGCGAAAGAGCTGCAACGCCCGCACGCGGTCGCGCATCGTTGCGTTGAGCACCTTGCCGCCGCCCCGATGGGGGCCACGGCGGAACTCGCCGGCGATTTGGTAGCCGTTGTGCGGAATCTCCATGTAGCTCTGGGCTGCCGCAGCCACCAGCCGCCAGTTTCCGGCGTGACGGTCGACGACCCCTTCGAGAAAGTCGTCGGTCTCGTCTGAGCGATTGAGTCGTGGAAGGCAGGCCAGGGAGTGTTCGAGACTCTTGACGAGCTGCGCGGAGTCGGCCCCGTCGTCGGTGAGCAATTTTTGGAACGCGCTGAGCGCTTCCTGGTAATTGCCATCTTCGTAGAGTTGCTTGGCCGCCTTCAGGCTCGCCTGGCTATCGGCAGCTTCGGAGCGCGGCGCCCCACGCAGAAAGCCGGCGAATAGCGCGAGCGCCAAAACGGGAAGAAGAATCTGAGGACGCATCATCGGGTGCCTCTCGCGGCTGTTGCAGGCTTGACTCGGCGGGTCAGGGCGGGTTGACCTGTTCTACGTTAATAGTGCCGCAAACGTCCACCCGGGGTGCATTGAGCTCTGGAAATCGCTTGTTTCTGCTGAATTAGACGGTTTCGGGCGGGAAAGGTTCCTCGGAGGTGGAGTGTCGCTTTTCCGCAACGTCTGGCGATGGATTGTTGCCGTGGTGCATCCGGCTGACTCGGTTCGGTGTGTCGCTACATTGACCTGAGCCCTGGATTTCCGCGTCGAACGCCGTCAGCCCCCCTTGGCACGGGGTGTGCTCTTTGGACGGCCGAGTCTCTTGTCACTATCCCAAGGACGCGCCGTGGTAGCTTCTTCTGAATTCCGTGTACGCACGCACCACTCGTTGGTGGAGGTGGCTTATCGTCTGCTCGATGCGTTCGCCATCCTGGCGGCCACGCTCGTCGCCACGCGTTACACCGACAGCGAGCATCTGGAAAACCTCGCCGTGGTGGGCGCCACGACGCTCGTGATTCACGCCATCGCCATCGAAATGAGCGGCTTGTACCGCAGTTGGCGCGGCGCGCGACTCGGCACGGAGTTGTGGTGCGTCTTGATAAACTGGCTCTACACGGCCCCAGCCGTGTTGGGCATCGGTCTGTTGACCCGGTTTAATGCTGAGTTCAGTTACACGACCAAGCTTGTTTGGCTCACGCTGACGCCGCTGGCGATGATCAGCGTTCGCGTCGTGCTCCGCTCGTTGCTGAAGATTCTTCGTCGTCGCGGTTTCAACACGCGTTCGTTTGCCATTTGCGGTGCGAACAAGCTTGCCGTGCAGTTGGCCCGCAGCGTGCAGCACTCCCCCGAGCTGGGGTTGGAGTTCGCCGGTTTCTTCGACGATCGCCCCGAGTATCGGACCACCGAAGACATCGGCGACATGCGCGAACATGCCGGCAACTTGAACCAATTGATCGACCGGGCCCGCGCGGGCGAAGTCGACATGGTGTTCATCACTTTCCCCATGCGAGCCGAGGAGCGAATTCGTCAGGTGCTGGAACTGCTGGGCGACACGACCGCGTCGGTCTACATCGTGCCCGACTTCTTCGTGTTTCAAATGCTTCACGCTCGTTGGAATCAAATCGACGGTCTGCCGGTGGTGAGCGTGTTCGAAACGCCCATCTCGGGGATCGACGGCGTGCTGAAGCGTGGTTTTGACCTGGTTGTCTCCAGCTTGCTGCTGGCCCTGTTTGCTGTGCCCATGGCAGCAATCGCTCTGTTAGTAAGATGGACCTCCCCGGGACCGGTGTTGTTTCGGCAAAAGCGTTACGGTCTGGTGGGCGAGGAAATCGGCGTTTGGAAGTTCCGCACGATGCACTGCTGCGACAACGGCGACGAAGTCCGGCAGGCGACCAAGGATGACGATCGCGTCACTCCCTTGGGCCGGTTTCTGAGGCCGACGTCGCTCGACGAACTGCCGCAATTGTTCAACGTACTGGGCGGCAGCATGTCGCTGGTCGGCCCCCGGCCGCACGCCACGGCACACAACGAAGAGTACCGCCAACTGATCGAAGGCTACATGCTTCGTCACAAAGTAAAACCGGGCATCACGGGCCTAGCCCAAGTGAACGGCTGGCGCGGCGAGACCGAGACGCTCGAAAAGATGGAACGCCGCGTCGAGTACGATCACTCGTACATCCGCGAATGGTCGCTGTGGCTCGACGTGAAGATTCTGCTGAAGACGGCCATGGTGGTCCTCAGGCAGGAGGCCGCTTACTAGACAACGTTCCGCACGATTCAAGCTGTCTTTTCGTCGGCAAGGGCCGCGAACAGCGAGAGGCGCCGGGGGTTCCACTTGGGACCCTCGGTTTTTTTCTGCGCGCAAGGTGACGTGGCGGCAAGGACTTCCTGGAGAAGACATTTAACCTGGGCAATTGTACCCAACACCCTGGCAGTAGGAGGAGAGTTTGTCCCGTGCCCCCGTGCTACAACGCTAGTACAATGCTAATCAAGGCGATAAGAACCATGCAGCCGTCCATTTTGGCTTTCTAATTCGCACTCCAGCAAGACCGGCAACCAACGGTAACTAAGGAGAATTCCATTGTTACTCAACAACTGGTTTGTTTCCTTGTTCGCCCGTTCTCAAGGTGTTGCTCCCTGCGGGCGGCAGTCCCGACTCGCCTTCGAGCTTCTTGAGCAACGGGCCATGTTGACCATGCTGACGGTCGACATCGGAGACTCCACTGCGAATGACCCGGGGGACAATCTGTATGCCGAGATTAAGGAGGCGGTCGCTGCGGCTTCACCCGGCGACAAAATCGAAGTGCATGCTGGCACATACGAACCCTTTGTGATCAATACGGACAACTTGACTATCCGCGAGGCCAATGCAAACTCTAACCCGGTTATCGATGGCAACTTAAACCCAGGCTTTGAAAACGGCGTCGAGGTAAACTCCAGTGGCGTGACCATCCGAGGTTTGACAGTTCAAAACGCAAGCGGCTTTGGCTCGTTCGGAAACGGTTTCCTGGTGACGGGAGATAACAACACACTCACCGGCAACAGGGCCAGCGGCAACGGGTTCGGCGGCTTCAGCCTCAACGGCAGCGACAATAACACGCTGAAGGGCAACACGGCCAGCGACAACGGCGACAGCGGCTTCGTCCTCAACGGCAGCGACGACAACACGCTTACGCGGAATTGGGCGTTGCACAACGGAGTCAACGGCTTTGTCCTGTCCCGTAGCGACGGCAACATGCTTACCGGTAACATGGCCAGCGACAACACTCACCACGGCTTTCGCCTCTTTGCCAGCAGTAACAACACGCTCACCGGCAACAGAGCCAGCGGCAATACTTTGAGTGGCATTACCCTAGAGAGCAGCGACAACAACACACTCAAGGGCAACAGGGCCAGTGAGAACGGTGCCGACGGTTTCCTGCTCTTCGACGGTAGCGACGGCAATAAGCTTGCCGGCGGCACGGCCAAAGGCAATGGAAAGAATGGCTTCCGCCTTGGCAGCAGCAGCGGCAATACCCTCAAGGGCAACAGGGCATTGGACAACGACCTCAGGGGCTTCTTCCTCTTCAATGATAGCGACAACAACTCTCTCAAGATCAACAGGGCCAGCAACAACGTCTTCGATGGCTTCCTCATCTTCGACGGCAGCGATGGCAATACGGTTGTCGGCAATACGGCCACAGGCAATGGGACTAACGGATTTCGCGTCGCCGGCAGCGATGTCAACACGCTCAGGGGCAACAAAGCCATTCACAATACCGGCGACGGTTTCCGATTGAATGACGCCGACAACAATGCTCTGGAGCGCAACTGGGCATTGTTTAACGAGGGCAATGGATTTGCCGTAATGGGCAGCAGCGACAACAACACACTGAAGCGGAATCGAGCGATTCTCAATGACGGTTACGGCATCCAGGTCGACGCCGTCATGGCCAACATGTTTGAAAACAACCTCTGCTTCCTCAACGGCTTGGGCGGGTCGAACGAACCCGATATCTGTTAACCGCTGGGTAAGCCGCGAGGCGATAGCCGAGCGCTCGGCTACTGCCTCGCGGCTTACACTTGAGTCTCGGCGCGCCGGCGGGTAGTATGGTTTCCGTGAGTGATTTCCAGCCAAACGCGTATGGCCCCGTCTTCGCCGCGCTCGTCGACCGCGATCGGCAGCGGCCGTTGGATGGCGGCGCGCCTGCGGCGAGCGACGCCGCGGCGCTTGAAGCGGCTTCGCTGGACGGCCTGTTTGCCCACACGGGCGTCGCCGATGAGGCGATGGCCCGGTGTTGTTTTTCGGCCGTGTGGCTGCTCTGCGATTTTCTTGACGAATCGCACACCATCAGCCAGGGCATTTCTACCCAGAGTGGCAGTTTCTGGCACGGCATCATGCATCGCCGGGAAGGCGATTTTTCTAACGCGAAGTATTGGTTCCGCAAGGTGGGCGAGCACCCGGTTTACGAACGGCTGGCCGCGGCGGCCGGCGAAGACTCCTGGGCCCCATTTGATTTTGTCGACGCCTGCGAGCAGGCGGTCCGCAGTGGCGGGGCCGGGGCCGAGCGATGTCGCGAGCTGCAGCAGATGGAGTGGGAACTGTTGTTCGACTACTGCTACCAGGCGGCAGTGAAGTCCCAATGAGCAAGCCCCAATGACCAATGGAAACTGCCCAGGGTGTCCCCATTGGTCATTGGGGCTTGGCCATCGGTCATTCCTCCCCCCGTGACCTTCGGCCACTTGAAACTCGCCCGCAAAAGCCGATACTGGACGATTCCACTTGAACCAACGCCCGGGGATTGCAATCCCTGGGTTTTGCCGCGGTCTTGTTCGGTTCGCGGCCCGTCGTTCCCAAATACGAAAGGCAGTCTCCCATGTCACGTTCCGGAGTCATCACATTCAAGGGCAATCCACTCACCCTGGCGGGCGACGCGGTCGCCGTTGGTCAGGATGCCCCTGACTTCACTTTGCACTATTTCGAAGACGGCATGCAGACGGTCTCGCTGGCCGACGTGAAGGGGAAGCCGACGATTTTGAGCGTCGTGCCTTCGCTCGACACGCCCGTTTGTGCCATGCAAACCAAGAAGTTCAACGAAGCGTTGGGCCAGTTCGGCGACAGCATCAACGCACTGACGGTGAGCCTCGACCTGCCGTTTGCCATGAATCGTTTCTGCGGCGCGGAGAACATCACCAACATCCGCTCGGCCAGTGATTACCAGGACCGCAATTTCGGCCAGAACTTCGGCACGCTCATCGAGGAGCTGAAGATCATGTGTCGAGCGATTTTCGTGCTTGATGCCGCCGGCAAGGTAACCCATGCCGATTACGTGCCCGAAGTGACCGACGAACCCAATTACGACGCCGCGCTGGAAGCGGTAAAGGGCCAGCTTTAGCTGCTCTCCTCGTTCCCACGCAGAGCGTGGAAACGAGTTGTTTCAACCTAGTTCAGACACATCCACGGAAGAAGAAGAGGTACCCTACATGCCCAGTCTTGTTCAACAACCGGCTCCTGAGTTCAAAGCACAGGCAGTGATGCCCGATGGTTCCTTCCAGGAAGTATCGCTCTCCGACTATCGGGGCCAGTACGTGTTGTTGTTTTTCTATCCTTTGGATTTTACGTTTGTCTGCCCCACGGAGATTATCGCCTTTTCGGAAGCGGCCGCTAAGTTTCAGGAAAAGGGCGTGCAGCTCTTGAGTTGCTCGATCGATAGCCATTTTACTCACTTGGCCTGGCGGAATACTTCCCGCGAAACTGGCGGCTTGGGCGATATCCAGTTCCCCATGCTGGCGGATCTCGACAAGAAGATCGCCGAGCAATACGGCGTACTGCTCGACGCGGGCATCGCCTTGCGAGGTCAGTTCCTGATCGACAAAGAAGGGGTCGTCCGCCACGAGCTGGTCAACGACCTGCCGCTCGGCCGCAGCGTCGACGAAGCTCTCCGTCTGGTCGATGCGCTGCAGTTCTTTGAAGCCAACGGCGAAGTCTGCCCCGCCAATTGGAAGCAAGGCGAACAAACAATTAAGCCCAACCCAGACGAGAGCAAAGAGTTTTTTGAGAAGGCCAATTTCCAGACGGCCAGCTGATCTTTTTTTGGAGGCACAGTTCGTTAGTTCGTTAACTCGTTCCCACGCATCGCGTGGGAACGAGTTGGTACAAGTAACCATCAGAACGCTTGGGAGTCGACGATGAAAACATCACCATGCCTATTGGCGGAGGCGATTGGAACGTTTTTCTTGTGTTTTGCAGGTATTGCGACGATTCTCTCGACGCAGGACCCCATTAACAGCGGCGCCGGCATCGTGGGCATCGCTCTGGCCCATGGGCTGGCCCTGTCGATTGCGGTGAGCACTTTTGGCGGCGTGAGTGGTGGTCATGTCAACCCGGCTGTGACGATTGGCTTCCTGGTGACGGGCCGAATTTCTGCCGGGCTGGCCGGGCTGTACATCATTAGCCAATGCGTCGGTGCAACGATTGCGGCGGCAGCGTGCTGTTTTATCTTTCCGGTTGAGGCGGTCGATGCCGCGAAGCTGGGCATTCCGCTGCCGGGAGGCGAGTGGATCAGCATGCCTATTTTGCTGCTGGCGGAATTCATCATGACATTTCTGCTGATGACGGCCATCTTTGGCACCGCCGTTGACGAACGAGGCAAAGCGGTAAACATTGGCGGGCTGGCCATCGGCTTGACCGTCGCCTTCGATATCCTGGCCGGCGGAGCGATCACAGGCGCTTCGATGAACCCGGCGCGTTCGTTTGGCCCTGCACTCATTTATGGCCATTTTGATTTGCACTGGTGTTACTGGCTGGCTCCGATCGCGGGTGCCGTGGTCGCGGCGTTGGTTTACGATAATTTCATATTGGGAGGCGATGACAATGAGTAGGCTAATTGCCGTCGTAATCGTGTTGATCGTCGTGGCGCTGGTGATTAACAGCTACATGTCGAACAAGGAAGCTGAGCAGGCGGAGAACGCTGGGGCTCCGCCCGCTGAAGCGGGCTCGCCGGTGGCGGAGGAAACGGTGCGGTTGGGCGAGGGGGAGCTGCTGTTGGGTATTCCGGGCGACGGGGAGGTTACGGTCGAGGTTGTCGACGCCTGGTTGGCCGACGCCAAGAACCACGCGGTGCTCAAGCCGGAGCTGCCGCTGGGTCTGGCCGCCGGGGCGGCGGAGATTAAGGGGATCGACGTGAACCCCCTCACCCGCGCGAAGATCGAGTTGGGCCGCCAGCTCTATTTCGACACGCGGCTGTCGGTCGACGACACGGTTAGCTGCGCCAGTTGCCACGACCCTGAAGACGGTTACGCCAAGGACACGCAATTCGGCGTTGGCGTCGAGGGCCAGACGGGCGATCGCAATTCGCCCGTGGCCTACAACCGCATCCTCAGCGGGCCGCAATTTTGGGACGGTCGAGCCGAGTCGCTCGAAGCGCAGGCGGTGGGGCCGATCTCCAACCCCATCGAAATGGGCAACAGCCACGAGGCGTGCGTCGAGACGCTTCGAGGAATCGAGGGTTATGCAAAACAGTTCGAGGCCATTTTCGACGATGGCGTGTCCATCGACAACGTCGGCCGAGCGATCGCCAGCTTCGAGCGAGCCATCGTTACGCAGCCCGCCCCTTGGGACCACTACGAGCAGCTTGATCATTTCGAGCAGGCTTACGCCGACGACATCGCGGATCTCGACGAGCTTAAAG
>CAXMSB010000323.1:0-8094 GCA_964195615.1 uncultured Granulosicoccus sp.
CTAACTCGCACAGGTGCAACAGACCGACGCCCTTTTCGGAATTTCCAAAACTGCGTCGAATTCATCGTTCTGTGTAGCTTAGCGACCACCCTTGCTCTGTCTATCTCGGGCTCCGGGAAATTCTTTTCCCCGGGCGTGTAACATCCGCCCCGCCTGCCCGCTTAACAAGGTGAACAGGGCCCCGAAGCAGTTTTGTGCCGGCGGCCGTGGTTTTACCTTGAGCAGGCAAATTCCCAGCACTTGGCGTGCTGGCCACGTGCCGTCGGCCATTGATTGGTGGTTCCCTTCCCCTGCCCCTCGCTGGGCACGCCTCCGGCGGTCCGACCCTCTTTCTCCCGGGGTCGGGCCGCCTCTGTTCGTTACGACCGTTACAACGGGCCCCGGGTCTTGTCGTTAATTTGTTGACCGGAGGCATCCAGCAACGTAGATATTTAGCGACAGCCTATGGTGAAATCTCCCCAGCGCGACTGCCACCGCGTTTTTCTCCAGGCCCCAAACGAACACCAGAATGCTTTGCACAAGCTTGCGCTGGGGGAACCCCGATCCATGGGTCGCCCAAGCGCTCTACGCCGGGAGAAGAGGGCGCGATGATTCAGGGATCTTTGCTCCTTGTCGACGACGATCGACAAGTGTTGGAGTCGATGGCCGACTGGCTCGGTAGCCAAGGCCTGCAAGTCGACACTTCCGCCGGCTATGCCGACGCGTTGGAAAGGCTCCGCCAGAAGCAATACGAAATGCTGCTGGTCGACGTCCGCCTGCAAGACGGCGACGGGTTCGACCTTCTGGAGCAGGTCCGCCGCAACTACCCCGACACCCACGTGGTGCTGATCACCGGCTACGGCGACTCCGACGCCGCGGTGGAAGCGATGCGGGCCGGGGCGGCCGACTATCTCACCAAGCCTTTGATCGGCGAAGAGTTGCTGCTCGCGATCGAGCGGGTCTTCAACCAGCGTCACATGATCGAAGAGAACAATCAGCTTCGCAAGGAACTCGACAAGCACCACTCGCTGGATAACATCGTCGGCCAGGACTCGGGGATGCTGCGGGTCTTCGAGATGGTCGAAAGCGTCGCCGACACCAAGGCCACGGTGCTCGTCACTGGCGAGAGCGGCACGGGCAAGTCGATGATCGCTCGCGCGATTCATCGTCGCAGCGACCGTGCCGGCAAGCCGTTCATCGAAGTCGCCTGTGGGGCCCTGCCCGAGAACCTGCTCGAGAGCGAACTGTTCGGCCACGTGGCGGGTTCGTTCACCGGAGCGACCACCGACAAGACAGGCAAGTTCAAGCAAGCCGACGGCGGCACGATCTTTCTCGACGAAATCAGCACCGCCAGTCCCGCGATGCAAGTGAAACTGTTGCGGGTGCTGCAGGAACTAGAGTTCGAGCAGGTCGGGGGCTCCAAGACCTTCAAGGTCGACGTGCGAGTGATCCTCGCCACGAACGAAAATCTCGCCGAGTCGGTAGCCGAGGGACGGTTCCGTCAGGATCTGTACTACCGCGTGAACGTAATCAACATCGAGCTGCCCGCATTACGCAATCGTCGCAGCGACATCTCGCTGTTGGCCCAGACGTTTCTCGATGAATTGCGCGACGACACCAATCGCACGGTAACCAGCTTTACCGACGAATCGCTTGCGGCGTTGGAAGGCTACCCCTGGCCGGGCAACATTCGCGAACTGCAGAACGTTGTGGAACGGGCCGTGCTGTTGGGCAAGGGCGAAGTGATCGGCCTGTCCGACCTGCCCCGCGAAATCGCCGGCGGCACCAGCTTCAGCGTCTCGCGCGTCGGCAGCATGACGCTCAAGGAGGCTCTTGAGGAGCCTGAGCGGCAGATCATTCTCGACGTATTGGAGGCGAACAGTTGGAACCGCAACGCCACGGCCGACTCACTCGGCGTGAACCGCACGACGCTCTACAAGAAGATGAAGAAGCTCGGCCTCGAAGACCAGCAAGCGGTCAACTGAATCGCATCGGTTTCAGCGAATACAACCTCCACATTCCCAGCCACTGGCCGAGAAGCCGCCGGTGCACCGCCGCGACTATCACCGATCGGTGGCAACTGGGAAATGGTGCCCCTCCGATGTGGGGATTTTCGACTATTCGCGAGAAAATCCTTGCGTGACTCGCGGCCCCCGTATATACTAACACCCTCTTTGAGCATGGCTGCTCATTTTTTTGCTTTGCATTCTGTTATCAGGGCTTTTTCAGACGTTTCCGAGCGCGAGTCGACCTACTGCCAGCTCAATTCATTCGGCACTCTTAGCCGAACATCCGTCTGAAATGGATTTCGTTCCCATCTCTGATTAACCCTCTCTGCTTCTGAGGAGAATTATGTATTTTCGTTTTACGGGGTGCTGCGCGCGCATATTGCGCGGCGTGGCAACACTAGGCTTGGCTCTGTTCGCACTGAATCTGGTGGAATCCTCAGTCTGTCACGCGACATCTCTGTCTCACGGTTCGTACGTAATCGACATCCAAGTCGTCAATTCCGCTGGCCCGATCCGCGTCGGCGACCAGTACACGGGCGTCGCCAACAACGGTCTGCCCACGATCGAGATCTACGAAAAGTTCACTCAACCCGGCAACGAGCAGCGATTTTGGGCTGACGTCGAGTTGCAGGTGAAGGTGCGCTCCCGCTACGGCGACGACGACCATCACGACGGCTCATTTTTCGATGACATCCACGACATCTTCGACAATATCCTCAACTTATTTCCCTGGAACAACGAGGAAGAAGACAACTGGTCTCAGGGAGGTGAAGGTCCCGGCGATTGGCAGGACGACGTAGTTATCGGCATCGACAAGTTTGTGAAAAACCGTACTGGCGTCGACTGGAGAGGATTCCGCATTGAACTCGGCACCGGCATTGGCGATGGTTTTGTGCCGTCGGGCGCCCAGGATGACCTGTACATCGTCTCCGACCCGATGGCCAAGGAAACCACTTCCTTTTACGACGACCCTCCTGGACGAAACTTTCCAGGCTCCGACTATCTCCAATGGACTTCAGACGGCGTCAGTCGTTTCGGGCAGTCTGATGGCGACAGGGCAGGATTCTGGTTTGGCGTACACATTCCTCAAGATATGTTCGAGCCCAGTTCGCGCGACCATGGCTGCTGGAACGCTCGGTTCACCCTGCGCCAGCACACTGGAATGCCGGAACCAACGACCGGAGTGCTCCTGTTGACCGCAACGATGATGTCTTTCCTGAGTAGAAAAACCAAGCTCCGCTAGTCGTCGAGTTTCGCCTGCGTGGGCTCGACGTGGCGAATGTCCTCAGCAAAATAGTCATTGGGGATCGGCTGGTCGGCTTCCGTAATATTGTAGTGCAAGCAGCGCTCGGCGGGGTTCCAGTGCATCTCGCGAATCACACCCGTGCGCGGCGTGTTGCGCCGACCGCGGGAGAGCACCTCAACCCAATCGCCGATCTCGAAACCCTCGCCGTCGACCTCTTGCCAAAGTGTGCGCTTCACGCGCAGACACAACTTGCCGTAGTGGAGAATGACGAACGGACCCTGCTCGCCGTCGCGACGAAACACCTGCGGGCCGGGGATCATCTGCCGTGCCAACTCCACATCCTCGGGATGGAGCCAGTCGTTGCCATCCTCTGGCCACCAGGGATAGTAGCCGTAACAGGGATCGGTTTTCATAAAGGCCTCTGCAAAGTCCAGGGTCGAGGGTCCAGAGTCTAGAGCCAGAGTGTGAAGCACCGCTGTCTGGCTCTGGACCCTCGACTCTCAACCTTCAAGTTACTCCAGAGTGGGCGAAAAGGCTAGATTCTGGCGGTTATCGGGGCTCTGGAGGCGAGGGATTCCTCAGTCTCTGGCGGTGGGGCGGCCTATACTTTTAGGATTGATCAGTGCCGTGTGCTCGCCACGCCACGGTTCGCTCCCGAGAAACATTCGGTAGACTGCTTCCCATGAAACTGCACGATTTGCTCACCCATCATGGCATGACGGCCAACCCCTTTGCTGATGAGGATGCGCAGACCGATCCGGTCTTTCAAGGCCGGTGCCGAACCAGCACGTTTCATCCCAATTGGGACAAGGTCTACGGCGATCCCTCGGCCCCCGCCACCTCGATCGTCTTCGGCGAAAAGGGCGCCGGCAAGACGGCCATGCGGATGCAGATTGCCACCCAGCTCGAAGAGCACAATCGGGGGCACGAAGACCGACGGCTGTTTGTGGTCGAGTACGACGACTTCAATCCGTTTCTCGACCGCTTTGCCGACCGGTTGAGCAACCGCAAACGACGCAATCCGACCAAAGTGCTCAGTGAATGGAAAATGTGGGATCACATGGACGCGATCCTGTCGCTGGGCGTCACTAGCGTCATCGATCGTCTACTGGGCGCAAGACAACCGAGCGGCTCGCCAGCAAACCAGTTGCCCGCCGACGCAGTGAAACGGCTCGACCGCTTTCAGAAACGCGACCTGTTGCTGCTGGCCGCGTGTTACGACAATTCGCTCACCGAATCCTTCCAGTCGCGCTGGTTTCGATTGCGGCGCAGATTGAAATACCGCCCCTGGCAAAGCTGGGCCATTCGGGGCATCGGCCTGATCACCAAGGCGGCCGTGCTGGGCGGAATCGCTTACACCAAGAACTACAGCTTGCTCTGGACCAGCGTCTGGCCTTGGCTAATCATTGCCTTGGGTTGGGCACCGTGGCTGGCCCAGGTCTGGCGATGGTGGTTTCAAGCCTACGGCGTCTCCCGGAACCTCCGCTGCGTCAATCGCGACGTCCACCCGCTGCGCCAGGTCTTCATGCAATTCTCCGCCGCGGACATCAACGGCCAGCCGCTGCCGAACAAACGTCGCACCGACGACCGCTACGAACTGCTCTACAAGTTCCAGGGGCTGCTCGAAGCGCTCGGCTTCAGCGGCATCGTCGTGCTGGTCGACCGAGTCGACGAGCCGCATCTGATCGACGGTTCGCTGGAGAACATGCGGGGGCTGGTCTGGTCGATGCTAGACAACAAGTTCCTCAAACAGCCGGGACTGGGGCTCAAGCTATTGCTGCCGATCGAGCTTTCGGAGTTCGTACAGCAGGAGAATCGCGATTTCTTCCAACGAGCCCGACTCGACAAGCAAAACATGATTCCGTCGCTGGAGTGGACGGGCCAATCGCTGTACGACCTGGCCGACGCGCGCGTGGCGGCCTGCGGCGACACCGACGGCGATGATGAGCACACGCCCCAGTTGCGCGATCTGTTCGACCGCAATGTCAGCGACACGCGACTGGTCGACGCCTTCGCCACGCTCCGCGTGCCGCGACACCTGTTCAAGTTTCTCTACCGGGTGCTGGTGGCCCATTGCCAGGCGCACATCGGCAGTCAACCCTCGTGGAAGGTCGATGCTGGCACGTTCGAGGCACAGCTAGCACTCTACCGCCGCGACCAGGAAGCGACCGAGCAAGGACTGATTCCGCAATAGCGGAGGGGTCAAGAGTCGAAGGTCTAGAGTCTAGAGCCAGAAGGGAAAGCGGTGCTTCGCACTCTGGCCCTAGACTCTCAACTCTCGACTATTACCTCTCCGCTCTTGACTCTCCACTCTCCATTTGCCACACTCCCGCCGCTTGTGCTGATGGCATGAGTCTGGAATGGACCTACTCAGAGTCAGACGATGCTACAGATCGTCGTTTCCCACGGATCGGGAGTCGCACCGATGTCGAGAATATCTTGGTTATGTATTGCCCTATTCGCCATTGCTGCCACCATCGGCTGTGGCGCCAGTAGCGAACCGTCGAGCGCCTCGGCCGGCGCCTCAGCCGTGCCTAACGACCCGATCGGTCGGGCGGTGTACAGCTTCCTGGACGCCATTCGCACAGGCAATACAGATGCCTCCAGTGCGCTGCTTACTCCATTGGCGCTGAAGAGGATCGTCGAGAACGAAATGAGCTTCGCCCCGCCGGCCAGCGAAATGGCTCGCTTCGAGATCGGCAAGGTCGAGATGTTCGAGGCCGACAAGGCCGCCGTGGATACGGTCTGGACCGACGTCGACGCCGATGGAAAACCCACCAACGAACCCATGACCTGGGCCCTGAAGCTGACCGACGGCCAGTGGCGAATCTCGGGATTGATCGCCTACATGGGGGCCGACCAGCCGCCGATCGTGGTCGATTTCGAGAACCCGGACCAGCTCTTCGGAGCCCCGAAACAGAAGGTTGCCACCCAGCCAGAGCAGCCGCAACAGCAGGGTTCTCCCCCGCCCCGCCAGGCCAGCCAGCCCACGCAGGATCCGTTTCGGTAGCGTAGGACTACCTGCGGAAAATTGATTCTGCGTAGTCTAGGCGATCTCGGAAAGCCCAGGGGCTTTCTTCATCCACGAGATTCAAACCCGATAGGCCGCACCGACTCGGTGCCGAGACCTTCGTCGTTCAGAGCCACTTGACAGTGGTTTCAGTCATGTTAGGGTGTCGCCCTAGACTGACTAAGGCGTAGATTTTACGCAATCGATGCTAACCAAAATCAGGCAGGTTTGTCGTTTTGAGAGCGCCGCGCGTTGAGGTGCAATCAGGCGACGAGCCGACAAGAGTGCGTTCGTAGACCCAGCTTGCTAGTGACCGTCGAAGCGTGAGGAGGGACACTTTCTGGCGGCATCAATCTGGAATTGGATTTTCACAAGCACGTGTATTCCTCAGAGGAGAAGACTAACATGAAACGCGTAATGACATGGACGATCGCCTTGATCGTGGTAATCAGTGGCTTTGCCGTCATGGGCAACAGCCAAGCTTCGGCCGGGCTGTTCGATCGTAACAAGTGCAAGCCCGCCAAGTGCAAGAAGGTTCGCAAGACCCGCAGGAACAAGTGCTGCCAGCCAGCCGAGTGCTGCCCCGCGCCTTGTGAAGAAGCCGCCCCTTGCGGTTGTGAAGCTGCCGCCCCTTGCGGTTGTGAAGCTGCCGCCGCACCGTGCGGTTGCCCCGAAGCGACAGCCGATTGCGGTTGCGAGACGAAGTGCCAGACTTGCTGCTCCCGTCGCCAAATCCGCAAGGCCAAGCGAAAGGGTTGCTGCCCGCAAGAGTGCAGCACTTGTGGCGAAGCCGCTGCACCTGCTGAAGGCGCCGAGCAAGCTCCGGACCTCCCGGAAGACGCCACGACCTAAGGTCGGCTTCGCTTGAAGTTTGAAAACGAAAACCGGGTCGTGCCCCTTCGCACGGCCCGGTTTTTTCGTGCGCCGCGAGCAACTCCAAGAATAGCCGCGATTCAACGAATCGCAGGGCCTCCCGGCGATGCATCGCATCGCGGCTATTTCTCATTGTTCTGCGTCAAACGAATCTTCTGCTTCCTCTTCGGTTTCGTCGTCTTCGTACGGGGCACATAATTCGGATGGGGCATATAACACGTCGAGTCGCAGGTCGCCGGTGAACGAGTCGACTGACCCGTACTCATTGTTTTTTGGAGCAGTCCCTCCGTCGTCGTTTCCATTCCGACCGACGCTGTAAAGCACGTAACTGTCATCGGCACGGCGGTAATGCAACTCTGCCCCTTCCTTACTCCAAGGGTCGTGCGGAATACGCCTCAGGATTGAGGGTACGAGTTGCGAGAGTTTCTCCGGCCAATGGCCGGCTGTCTCTTGGTGCGCCTGCAGTGCCAACTCGACGATGAGCAACTGCGTTTCCGCCTGCTCCTCAAGATAGGCCCGCCGAGCGTATTCTTGGGACAGGTAACCATCCTCCGCCCCGAGATGCGAAAATCAGAATAACAATCTGCGATGCCAGCCGAGTGCTCTTTCAGACCAGACGCGATCCCGGTACTCAAAGTCTCCATGAGTTTCCGATCTAGCGAGTACGGCGGTAATCCTCTGGATTGCCTGCCGGCACTGTTCGGCGGTCAATTGCGTTCTCAGGTGATAGAGGTCATATCTCCCAATTCCAGAGCAGGCGATGCCGATGTCTTCGTCAACTATTAGACCCCCCCTCCTCGCGGCAATACCGTAGTCGATCAGATCCAGAAAGGCCGCCATGGCACCGCCGGGGTCCTGTTCCCGAATGGCCAGATTTCCCTGGGCATCAAAGGCACGGGCGAGGGTGCGCATCATGAAATACTCTTCCCCGTGAGGTTCTGCTCCGAAAGAGTAGTCGACTTGGCGCATTGCCAGCC
>CAXMSB010000324.1:0-10634 GCA_964195615.1 uncultured Granulosicoccus sp.
CCCAGGCTGCAGGCCAATATCTGGAAAGTGCGTAAAGTGGGCCTCGGTCTGATGATGTCCGTAAAAGGGGACCACAAGCCGATCCCCTTCATCGAAGATGCGGCCGTGCCGGTCGAGCATCTGGCCGACTATGTGACCAAGGTTGAGCAGTATTGCAACGACTTGGGCTCGAAGGTGGCCTACTACGCCCACGCCAGCGCCGGGTGCATTCACATTCGTCCGCTGGTGAACTCGAAGGTCGCCGCCGAAGTGGCCAGGCTCCCCAAAATTTCCGAGTTCGCCGTCGAACTGCTGCACGGCTACAGCGGTTCGCTTTCCAGCGAGCATGGCGACGGTCGGGCGCGCAGCTGGCTCAACGAGAGCTTCTTTGGCCCCGATCTCTATGGGCTCTACAAGCAGGTGAAACGCACGTTCGATCCGCACAACGTGCTCAACCCGGGCAACGTTGTCGACGGCCCGGTGATGACCGAGCAATTGCGGTTTGGCCCCGACTACGAAGTCCAGCAGATCCGCGAGCACATCGACTTTTCGAGTGACCAGGGCTTTCATCGGGCGATTGAAATGTGCAACGGCGCGGGGATCTGTCGCAAGACGACCACCGGCACGATGTGCCCCAGCTACATGGTCACGCGCGAAGAGGAGCACAGCACCCGCGGCCGGGCCAATCTGTTGCGGGCTGCCTTGTCGGGTACTTTGCCGCACGATCAACTTACCGATCGCCGAATGTACGAAGCGATGGACCTTTGCGTCGAATGCAAGGCGTGCAAGAGCGAGTGCCCGTCGTCGGTCGACATGACGAAAATCAAGCTCGAGTTTCTCGCTCAATATTTTGAGAAGAACCGAGTGCCCCTGCGTACCCGACTGATGGCCGACATTGCCCGCTCAAGCCGGCTGAGCAGCGGGGCGCTTGCGCCGCTGGTGAATTGGTTGCTCGGCGTTGGTTGGGTGCGCGTGATTTTGGAACGCGTGTTGGGAATCGGTCGGCAACGGCAACTGCCGCAGTTTGCCAGGGTGCCGTTTACCACCTGGTTTCGGCGACGGGGGGGAAGCCCCAAGGCGGTGCGGAAGGTCGTGCTCTTCAACGACACGTTCCATACCTACAATTATCCGCACGTGAGCATCGCGGCGACCGAGTTGCTGGAAGCGGCCGGGTTCGAGGTCATCCTGCCGGGGCACCATTGTTGTGGGCGGCCGATGATTTCCAAGGGACTGGTAGAGAAGGCCAGGGCGGCGGCCCGCGACTGTGTCGAGCGGCTGGCTCCCTACGCCGAACAGGGGATTCCGATCGTCGGGTTGGAACCGAGTTGCCTGCTCACGTTGCGCGACGAAATCATGGTGCTGCTGCCCGACGACGCGCGCACAAAGACGATCGCCCAGCACTCCTACCTCTTCGAGGAATTCATCGCCAAGCTAGACGACGAGGGGGCGCTCAATATCGAGTTCTCCGAGCAAGCTCGCAAGGTTCTACTGCACGGGCACTGCCACCAAAAAGCACTGGTCGGCACAGAGCCTAGTAAACAGACGCTTGGTTTGGCCGGCTGCGAGGTCGAGGAGGTCGACTCCGGCTGTTGCGGCATGGCCGGCGCGTTTGGCTACGAGTCGGAGCACTACGACATGTCGTTGGCGATCGGCGAGCGGCGATTGCTTCCCGCGGTGCGCGAAGCTGCGGAGGAAACCACGATCGTCGCTGCCGGCGTGAGCTGCCGCCAGCAGATCAAACACGCCACCGGCCGCCAAGCCTTGCACCCAGCCGAAGTTCTCCACGCGGCCCAGGGCAAGTCCGACCGTAGCGGATCCTGCCCTGGGAAATAACCTCGAGTACCTGGGCTGCGACGTCGGTCAGTTGTATTCGCGCAGATTGTCCGACGCGACCGACGATTCATGTTCGGTCAGCACAGGCAAGTCGTACGAAACTTCACCCGCATCGCCCGGCAACACGACACGAAATCGAATAACGACGTTCTTCGCGTTCCTCGGAATGTTCAAGTTGCCTTGGGCGTAGTGGGCCGGCTCTTCCGCCGTGCGAGGCTCGTAGGTAGTGCGTACTTCAGCAGCGAGTAGGGTTGTTCCATCGCCGCTCCAGAGACTGTTATGAACCTGTGCGTCTGAAACCGGTGCGCCGTTGCGCGTTATGCTCACCGCCGGTTCGACTGGCTCGCCCGCATGCAAGAGTGTGCTGTGATGTCCAAGCGAAATTGCGTAGGATGAGTGTTGAATTTCTGATCGCTGCCAGATTAGCGCGTCGCCGTGCGCGTGATGGTGCTCCTCGTCTTCATCGTGAAGCTGGCCTTCGTCGTGAGCGTGGTGATGGCCCTCGTCGTCATCGTGAAGGTGACCTTCGTCGTGGTCGTGACCATGTTGAATCGCACCACGATACGGTTTGCCACCGATTTTCACGACGAGTTGTGCCTTCGCGTCTTCGTTGTCAAGATCCTCGGCGAGTTCCGCGTCAGTCGAAGTAAACATCGAAGAGTTGCCAGGCGGATCGCTCGGCTGCGGATTGGCTGCTAGTCTGAACTGCTCGGCATGTCCGTCGTGGCTCAGATTCACGAATATTTCGGTTGCGGTAATTGGTACGGCCAGCGTAGCGGAGGAGTCGAGAACGTAAGCCGTCACGGTGCCGGTAGCGTCGTCATGCACGATCTCGGCGTGAAACTCCTCGTCGCCAAGTTCGACCAGATCGCCGTGGTGCGGCCCCTCGGTGGGATGCATATATTGAGGGGCTTGGACCTGTTGAGTGACGGCGCCATGATCGTGGCCACAGTCGCCCCCATCGCAAAAGCTTTGCCCGCAACCTGCGAGCGCAACACCATACGTCGAGAGTAGACACAAAAACAGTTTTCTCATCTTTCAAATCCTTTCGATAAATACGTAAACAAACTCAGCCGGTCAAACTCCTTCGCGGCTGACCTCTTCCTCAATCAGCGGAACTTCGGCGGCGCCTTCTTCCACAACGTGGCGTGCCGCGTTGATTCCCAGCTTCCAAAACAGTGCGGGTCGCACAAAGAACTCCAATAGCGTGCTGGTGAACAGCCCGCCGATAATCACCGTCGCCACGGGGTAGAGAATCTCTTTGCCCGGTTCTCCCGCCGCCATGGCAAGAGGCACCAAACCGATGCCGGAGGTGAGCGCGGTCATCAACACCGGCGCGAGCCGATCCTTGCCGGCGCGGACCACCATCTCTCGCGTCCACGACTCGCCCTCATATTTCACCAGATGCAAATAGTGGTTCGTGAGCAGAATGCCGTTCCGCGAAGCGATTCCGCAGAGCGAGATGAACCCTACCATGCTGGCCACGGTGAGCGTTTGATCGGTGAGATAGAGCGACGCCACGCCGCCGATAAACGCCGTCGGCAAGGCGACCATCACCTGCAAGGCCAGATTCGCCGAGCGGAACATCTTGAACAGTACCAGGAACATACCAATCAGGGCCACGACAAACAGCGCGCTAATCCTCCGCGCGGCGGTCTGTTGGCTCTCGAACTGGCCGCCGAATTCTACGTAATAGCCGGTCGGCAACTCGGCGATCAGCGGCGCGAGCCGTTGTTTCATGTCTCGCACCACGTCGACCAGCCCTCGACCCCGGACGTTGCACTGCACGGCGATGCGTCGTCGGACTTGCTCGCGTTTGATCGTGTTGGGCCCACCCGCCCGGTAGATTCTTGCCACATCTTCCAATTTGACGCTGCCGCCGCCGGGCAACTCGATCACCAGTCGCTTGAGCGCCTCAACGTCTTCTCGCGACTCCTCACCCAGTCGGACGAGTAGGTCGAAAGTCCGCTGGCCATCTAACACTTGCGAAACAACCTCGCCTTGAAGTGCCGTCTCGACGAACTCGTTCACGTCGCCGCGGCGCAGGCCGAAGGCTTCCAGCTTGTGGCCGTCCGCTTCGATGCGCAGCTGGGGGATCACTGTTTGCTGTTCGACCTGCAAATCTACCACCCCGCGAATGTCGTCGATCGCCGCCTTGATTTCGTGGGCATGGCGACGGAGCTGATCGAGGTCGTCATCAACGTTCCCGAAAACTTTGATGGCGATTTGCGCTTTGACGCCGGAGAGCATGTGCGAAATCAGATGGGCGAGCGGCTGCTCTACGGAAGTCACGATTCCAGGAATGTCGGCCATGGCCTCACTGATGACTTCGATCACCTCCTCGCGCGAACGGGCTGTGTCGGGATCGATCGTGGCGATGATCTCGGTGAGGTTGACTTCCATGGCGTGCTCATCGAGTTCCGAGCGGCCCGTCCTGCGAACAAATGCCGTGATGTCGTCGATCCTTGCCAGTCGCTGTTCCATCCGTTCGGCCACCTCACTCGACATGGCGAGCGACGTGCCTGGCGGCAGAATCGCGTTGATCTGCACCGCTCCTTCGTTGAACGGCGGCAGGAAACCGCTTTCCGAGCGCCACATCGCCACGGTCGCGATTGCAACGGCCACGACGGCTAGCAGTAAAATGGGCCATGCCAACGTCAGGCTCAGCCGGATCGCCTTGTCGGCCACTCCCTTCAACAATCGCAGCAGTAATCCGTCTTTTTCTTCCTTGGCATGGCGAATGCGCGACAACAGCCAGTAGCTCAGCACGGGCGTCAAGGTAAGCGAGACCAAGAGCGACGATAGGATCGAAACGATGTAGGCAATGCCCAGCGGCGTGAACAGCCGACCTTCCATCCCCGATAGGGCGAACAACGGTATGAACACCAACACGACGATCAGTGTGCCGTAGACAATCGAGCTGCGAATCTCGCAACTCGCCTGAAACACAACCAGCAGCGGATTCTTCGGCGAGTTGCTATGACGATTCTCCCGCAATCGGCGGAAGATATTTTCCACGTCGACGATCGCGTCGTCCACCAGTTCGCCGAGCGCGACCGCCAAACCGCCGAGCGTCATCGTGTTCACCGACAGCCCAAAGGCGGCAAAGACCATCGCCGTCAGCACCAGCGACAAGGGAATCGCCGTCAGCGTTATCAGCGTGGTCCGCACGTTCATCAGAAACAAGAACAAGATGATCACGACCAGCGCGGCTCCATCGCGAAGCGCCTCGACGACGTTTTCGATCGCCCGATCGATGAACTCCTTTTGCTGGTACAGGTTGGGCATGATTCGCACGTCGGCCGGCAGCGACTCTTGCATGTCGGCCAGTGCTTCGGTGACTTTTTCTGTGACCAACCGCGTATCGCCTTGCGGCTGTTTTAGGATCGTGAGCACTACGGCCGGACCACCTGAGAAGTCGAGAGTCGAGGGTCGAGAGTCTAGAGCCAGAGGATCGTGGCCATCTGCCTTCTGGCTCTCGACACTAGACTCTGGATTCTCGACTCGCACAAATGCAGAGCTATCGCCCCGTTTCACCTGAGGGCCGGCCACGATGCGGGCGACTTGCGAGAGGGTGATCGATTGACGGTCGCGTTGGGTGACGACGATCCGTCCGATCTCCTCCACCGTATTCACACGGCCCAGCGAGCGGACCAGCAGCTCGTTGGGGCCCTGCTCGTCGAGATAACCGCCGGACGTGTTCTGGTTGCTCTGTTGGAGCGAAGCCTTTACTTCGCGAAGCGTCACGCCGTAGCGCAGCAGCAGATCGGGGTCGACCAACACCTGAAACTGCTTACGCTCTCCCCCTATGACAATCACCTGCGACACGCCGGGGATCGTAAGCAGCCGCTGCCGCACGACCCAGTCGGCCAGTGTGCGTAGCTCCAACGGCGAAGTGTCGCCGTTGGACGTCATGCCCATGATCATGATCTGTCCCATGATCGAGGAGATCGGCATCAATTGGGGATGCACGTCGGGCGGCATGTTGTCGATCACCAGGGCGAGCCGCTCGGCGACGACCTGCCGAGCATTGTAGATATCCATGCCCCAATCAAACTCGACGTTGACGACCGACAGCCCCGCGCTCGACGAGGTCCGTACCGCCTGTACGCCCGTCGCGCCATTGAGCACCGTTTCGATCGGAAACGTGACGAGCGTTTCCACCTCTTCCGGCGCCATGCCGTGCGCCTCGGTCATCACGACCACCCGCGGCCGATTGAGATCAGGAAATACGTCGATCGGCAGCCGCAGCGCCTGCCACGTACCAAAGCCCACCGCCAACAGCGCAGCGGCCAACACCAGCAGGCGGTTGTGTAGGGCAAAGCGTATGATCGCGGTAAGCATGGGAGAATCCAGCGTTCTATTTCAATGACTGTGTCCGGCGTGAGGATCGACGGCGCCGCCTGATTTGTTCTTCAGTGCCAGGTGCATCTGATAAGCACCCTGGCCGGCCACGATGTCGCCGGGGAACAGTGTGCCGTCGTTGGCCACGGCTACCGACTTCTGATCGCGATATACGACGTGAACCGAGACCCGATCGAAATGATCGCCGTTCTGCTGATAGACGTACGCCTCCGCCGCCTCGTCCACGACCGCAGCCAAGGGCAGCACCAACTGTTGCTCCCACCGCTCGACCGGAACCTCCAACTGCATTCGCTGCCCCGGTTTGAAACGCCATTCTATAAATCGGCGACCATCGTCGGTCGTCTGGTCGAGTACCACTTCATTGGGTAGCTGCAGATAGAAACGAAACGCTCGCGAGTCGGGATCGATGTGGTCGGCCAAGTAGAGCAACTTCAGTCCCTTGACGCTGCTCGTCGGTTCGTTGCCCAGAAGCAGATCCGCGTCGATCTCCCACCCGCTACTAGCCGCTTGGCGCAACCCGAGCGCGTCGTCCTCAAAGGCCAATCCCTCGACAAACAGCTCGCAATGGTCGGCAATGATCGCCAATTCGTCTCCGGTCGCGACTTGCTGCCCCTGAGCAACGGCCAATCGCTGGACGTGAAACAGGTGTGCTCCCTGGCAACTTTCGCAGACGTGAACATGATCTGGGGCGCGAATCGCAAATTTCCGGAGCAACTGACGCGTCTGCAGCACGTTTTCCACTTGCTCTTGAGTGAATCCGTGTACAACTAGCGCTTGCTGCTCCGCGCGGAGCGAAGCTTCGAGTTTCTGTTTTTCGTATTTCTGTTCCAAAATCCGTCGGCCGGCCACGACGCCTTCACCCAACGACTCGAGCCGGGCGATCTCGCGATTCACTACGTTGAGGCTCTCGGCCGTGTGGAGATAGTCGCGCTGGGCGGTGACCACCTCCTCGTGCGTCAGCCGCTGTTCGAACATGGGGCTATCTGCCTCGATGGCCTGCCCCTCCACGGCGTGAATCTTGGTGACGACTCCCGTGATCGGTGCAGTGATGTGAATCCGACTTCGGCCGGGCCGCTCGGCCACAATTGCCGGCAGGACGATCTTCTTCACAAAATCGCCCAGCCGCACCTCGAACGGCTCGTAGCCGATGTTTTTCAGTCCGTTCTTACTCAGTTCGATGGAAGTCGAATCGTCGTGCCCTGCGTGAGCCGCATGGGGGTCGTCGGCCGCATGTCCGGCGTGGGGATCGTCAAGCGCATGATCATCGTGGGGATCGCTTCCTGCATGGTCGTCGTGGGGATCGTGGTCATCCTCCGCGGTAGAGACTATGGACGCCACATTGGGCCACCATGCGCCGCGAGTGACAACGGCCACTGCCGCGAGGATCAAGAGCAGGCCGCCAACTGCCAGGCGCAGGTGCTTCGTTGGTTTGGGTGATTTGTCGTGGGACATGCGGAATGTCTCCCTGCGGAACGTCGACATGAAAGCCGAGAGCGCCAGCATGGGTGCTGCTGAGGAACGTGGAAACGAAAGAGAAAGACGGAAACGCGTCAGAAGCGAGGCTGCCGTCAGATCAACAGCACGCCCAGCGCAAGGTGCGAGCGCACCGGTAGCGCGGACAGTGCGTCCGCCGGAGAATCCATGCTCAGCAGAGAATGCGAGCTTTCGGAATTGGAGAGCTGATCTTCGTCGAAGATTGTTGAGTACCAAAGCAATTCAAATGCCAGATCGTCGACCGTGTTGGGTGACAGCCATTTGCATTTGCATTTCGCCTGGCAACACTCCTCGCCACGGTCAGGGGCCCGCTGGTCGATCGGCTCATGCTGCAGGCCAACGTGCGACGATTCGTGCTGGTGGTGGTCGCTGCAGACGCTGTGAACTTCGTCGTGGCGACCGGCTCCATGCGACACATGTGCGCAACACCCCACAACGGCGTGTGACAATGTCGTGGCGGCAGTGATGATGACGATGAAGCGGTTCATGGACTCGGTGGAATGGGTTTCTGATTCAGCGTGGCGGGAGTATTGCGTCCAGCGACGGGTCTGTCTACATCATTCACCCTACTGCAATGATAGCATGACGGCTACCGGCTATTATTCATCGCTGCGCAACCAACGAATCGAGGGTGACCAGCGGAAGCCCGGATTTCGCTAGCAGGGGCCAGAGCGAGGGCCCATTCGTCGAGTAGTCATCATTAAAGTGTGCTTGTCAGACTCCCGTCTAGTAGCAGCCCATCGATCCGCGTCCAGCTCCGCCACAGCGAGCCCAGGGAGTCGAGATACTTGAGATTCGTGACCGCATAGGTCCGTTGGGCGGTAAGCAGTTCGAGGTAGCCAACCTCGCCGGCGGCATAGCCGCGACGCACCAGGTCGAACGTTTCCGCCGATCGCGGCAAGATCTGCTCGGAATAAGTCTCTACTTGAGCCTTCGCGTTGGAATAGTTCCGGTAGGCAACCGCCAGACGCCGCTTCAGGTCGAGTGCCACGCGGTCGATGTTCTGCGAGGCGACCGACACTTCTGCTTGGGCCTGACGAATGCCGCCCTGGTTGCGATTCCACAGTGGCAACGGCACTCCAACCTGCACGCTGGCGATGGTGTCGCTGGTGCTATCGTCGTACTGTACGCTTAATTGAGCGTTAACATTGGGCACGGCTTCCACGCAAGCACGATTCAGGGCCCGCCGCGAACGCGTCAGCTCGGCTATTGCCGCGGCGATTTCGGGGCTCGCAGTCGTAAGCCGCGAGAGCGTTTCGTCCCAACTAAGATCGCTCGGTAAGATGGTCGGATCGCCTGCCAAAGGCTGCCTCGGCAGTTCGATATCGCCCGCTATCGCCGACATGTTTTGCCAGGCGGCGTCTAGTTCGTTTTCAGCCGTACGCAGCGCGATCTCTGCGTTCTGCTGTTCAACTTCTGTCTGCAGTAGTGCCGCGCGGGGGATTTCTTGCGCCGCAAGTAGCTCTTCCGAGGCGTTGACCGCTTCGCCGGTCGCCTCGACCAGGCTCGTCGCCAGTTCGACGCGCTGTTGGGCCACCAGCGTCCGGTAATAGCTCAGCCGAATGTCGGTGCGAACTCGCAGTCGGGTGGCGGCAAGCACCTGCTCGGCTGTTTCGATTTCCGCGCAAACCACAGCGCGATCTCTCTGCAGCTTGCCAGCGGTGATGAACTCCTGCCCGGCGAATCCACCCTGTTGGCCCGCCGCCCCACTGTTACCCATTTCTCCTGCCACGTAACCGACCGTCGGGTTGGGCTTGAGGCCGACCTGCAGGCATTTGCCTCGCAGCGCCCGCACGCGAGCCGCCGCCTGGCCCACCACCGGATTGTTCGCCAACGCTAGCTGGTCTAGCATCTGGAGCGTGAGACCTTCGCCAAAAATCTGCACGGGCTGCGGACAGCAGACCTCTTCAGCTTTTTGTTGCTGTTCTTGAACTTGCTCGGCGAGCTCCGGCTCCTCGTAAGCGACCAGCGTCACGGAAGTTGCTGGGACCGACGGCTCCGCCCCCTCGGGCGCAGTGACCTCAGGCAACCTTACCAGCGGAGCCGCACACCCCGCCAGCAATGCCAGCAACCATGGAAGAGTTTTGTTGAAAAGCGTCATCCTAGAACCGTCCTTCAATCCCATTAGTCGGACGGAGACGACCGCCGCCGCCAGCCTGTTTCGAATGGTCAGCAACCGGAGAACGATCGAAGGGGCCTCGTCGAGGTTCGCCAATTATCCCAGAGTCAACGGCGGACGAGGCGGCGGCCCAGAATCTTTTCGTCTAGACGCAGCAGGCGCCGGAAATTTGGCGCGGTTCAAACAACGCTGTCAGGCGCGAAACACCCGAACCGGTACGCTTGACCGTACTCTGACCGAAGTGGCTATGGACACCACAAAGAGAAAGCCCTGGATATTTTCGCCAAAGAGCTTGAAACCAAGAATAAGTCGGGCTGAAAGGATTTGAACCTTCGGCCTCTGCGTCCCGAACCTAATCTAGTGCCTACTCAAGAAAGCACGAAAACCGCAGTAAGTGTAAGTTTAGCAATGCTTTTCGTCATTGCAAACTGACTCATTTCATTGTACCAGATTGCACTAATTGCGGGTAGTCCGGGTAGGAAAAGGGTAGTTTCGGGTACGGCTACAACTGTTCGGGGCATAGTGATTCTCCTAACTCGGAAGGCATTCGTCCGCTCACTCGCATCGTAAGTCACTCTGATCCCAGCGGCAACTAATTGGAAGCCGAATGGCCGGTGGCTAGGGCAGATCAGCGCAACTTCTTGGGCCGCTTCATATTGAATCTTACAGCCCGTTCGGTTCTCCTGTCCGTCAACTCGTTCCGCTAGCCCTTCCGATAGCTGGGATTAGCGCGAGCACTCTGCCAATTCCGAACCGCGTCGGTGTGTCATCCAAACTGAGTTCATAGATGCGGTCGGTCGTACACGCCGCCGTACGCTGTGGAACTTCGACTCGCAGCCGCGCC
>CAXMSB010000325.1:0-14250 GCA_964195615.1 uncultured Granulosicoccus sp.
TAGCGTCGATCAGGGGGTCTTCCATCGACGCTACGGCGGCGACCTGCAGGGAGTTATCGACCGGCTCGATTACATCGAGGAGCTGGGCGTTAACGCCATCTATTTCAACCCTGTGTTCTACGCCCGGTCGATGCACAAATACGACGGGGCCTCGATGCACCACATCGATCCCTATTTCGGTCCCGATCCCGCAGGCGATTTGAAGCTGATTGCCAAAGAGACAAGCGATCCAGAAACCTGGCAGTGGACGGCCGCCGACAAGCTGTTTCTGGTGTTGGTCCGGCAGATTCACGAGCGCGGCATGCACGTGATCATCGACGGCGTGTTCAACCACACCGGCCGTGACTTCTTCGCCTTCGCCGACTTACGGAAGAACCAAGCCGACAGTGCGTATCAAGACTGGTACATCGTTCATGATTATGACGATCCCGATACGCCCCAGAACGAATTCCGCTACAAGAGTTGGTGGGGATTCGAGTCGCTCCCCGAGTTTTCGGACAACCAGTCGCGAAAGGATCTGCACGCCGGCCCGAAGCAATATGTGTTTGACATCACGCGTCGTTGGATGGACCCCGACGGCGACGGCGACCCTCGGGACGGCATCGACGGTTGGCGGCTGGACGTGGCCAACGAAGTGCCGGCCGGTTTTTGGCGTGACTGGAACACGCTCGTCCGCGAACTCAACCCCGAGGCGTACACAGTCGGCGAATTCTGGGGCAACGCTCGGCAGCATCTGGTCGATGGCCGCTTTTCCGGAACGATGAACTACCACGGGTTCGCTTATCTGGTCAAAGGCTATTTGATCGACGGCAAACTGACTCCGCACAATTTTGGCCAGCAACTCGGCCGCCGGCTCGCGGAATATCCGTTGCCGATGCAATATGCCATGCAGAACCTGATCGATTCGCACGACACCGATCGCGTCGCCTCGATGATTGTCAATTCCGGCGGGAAGAACTACCGACAGCCCGACCGCTTTGACTTCGACGTTTCCGAGGTCGTATCTCCTCGACACAGCCAAGAGTATGACGTGCGGGCCCCGAACGACGGCGAACGGGCCATTCAGCGGCTGGTCGCGCTGATGCAAATGACGTTTGTCGGTCCGCCGATGATCTACTACGGCACCGAAGCAGGGATGTGGGGCGGCGACGACCCCTGCAATCGTCAGCCCATGGTTTGGAGCGAACTGGAGTATGAACCGCAAATCAGCGATCCTCGGGGCCATGAGCGCTCTCCCGACGAGCTTCGCTTCGACGACAAGCTGTTCGATTACTATCGCGCCGCGGTCAAGCTTCGGCTGGAGCATCCCACGCTACGGCGAGGCGCGTTCGAGGTCGTCCTAGCCGACGACGGAGCCCAGTGCTTCGTGTTTCGTCGAGAGTTGAAGGGTTCGGTGATGCTCGTGGCGATCAACCGGGGCGAAGCTCCTTACCGACTTGAGTTGGCCTGTCCGGAGGACAAGGTCTTGGTGGCGGAGTTTTCGGCTTTCGAAGGTGGCGAGGCGTTGCCGATTCTTCAGCAAGGCGATCGGGCTGTTCTGACGCTGCCGCCCATGGATGGAGTGGTCCTGAGCGAGCGGCCGCGTGAGGAGCAGTAGCGTCGAGATGGGATCCGCTTCTCACGAATTGCCGGTTCGCATGATGCCCGCTGGCGACCTTCGTAGTTGGGGCCAGACGCTTCTTGCCCTGCTCGTGCTGGCGGCTCTGTTTGCTTCTGCCGGATGTCAGCAGCAGCAGACCGACGATCGACGAACCGTCACCCTCTGGCATCAATTGACGCCGCGCGATCGAGCCCTGCTGGAGCAGCGCATCAAGGCCTTCGAGGCCGCGAATCCTGACATCCGGGTTCGTTCTCTATACAAAGAAACCGAAGAACTGCGCAGCGGTTTTCAAGCGGCCGCCCTGGCGGGGATTGGCCCCGAGTTGGTGCATGGTCCCACCGACGTGCTGGGCGCGTTTCACACGATGGGCATCATCCAGGACTTGAGCCTCTGGTTGACCGTGGAACAACAAGAGGAATTCCTCGAAACGGCTCTCACTTTTCTGCCGCACAAGACCGAAGCCGATCGACGCGTGTTGGCGCAGATTCCCGACCGGTTCGGCAATCATCTCGCGCTCGTCTACAACCGGAATTTCATTAACACGCCGCCGACAACGACTGATGAACTGATCCGGTTGGGCATGGAAAACACGCTCGACGCGGACGGCGACGGACGGATCGAGCGGTACGGCCTGGTTTGGAATTTCGTCGAGCCCTTTTTTTCCATTCCGTTTCTGACCGGTTACGGCGCTTGGGTCTTCGACGACTCGGGCGACCCGGTGCCGGCGCTCGACACTCCCGAGAGCGTCGCGGCCTACGAGTTCATTCTTTCGCTGCGAGACGTGCATCACATCGTGCCGCGTAACTGTGATTACGAAACGGCCGATTCGCTATTTAAGAGCGGCAAGGCGGCGATGATTATCAACGGCGATTGGAGCTGGGCCGACTATATGGAGACCGAAGGCATCGACGCCGCCGTGGCGACTCTGCCCGTGGTAAGCGCGACCGGCAAACCGATGGGCCCGATGGTTTCGCCCAAAGGCTACTCGCTCAACGCCTTCGTCGACGACGATGCTACCACGGCCGCGAAGCGGTTTGTCGAATTCATGACCAGCGCCGAGACGCAACAGTTTTTCATGCGTGAGGGACGCATTCTTCCTTCCCGCAAGAGTCTTTATGACGATCCGCAGTTGGAGACGGATGCGGTGCTGCTTGCCTCGAAGCAACAACTCGACAATGGGCGGATGATGCCGGTCGATACCGAGCTGCGCGGGGTGTGGGACGCAATGCGCCCTTCCTATCAATCGCTCTTGGGCGGCAGCATTACCGCCGAGCAAGCGGCTGCCCAGATGCAGCGCGACGCCGAGCGATCGATCGAGCTGATGAATCGCCAGTCGCAGCCGACGACTTCGGCGTGGGTGTGGCAGTTGGCGGGTCTGATCGTTTGCGGGGGCCTCGTCGTGTGGCAGCGTGCGAGCCTGCTGGCCCTGCTCCCCGACTTCCGGCGACAACCGTTCGCCTATTTGATGGTGGCGCCGGCGCTGTTGGTGATCTTTCTCACGGTGGCGTTTCCCTTTTTCTACAACGTGCTGCTGTCGCTGTCGAACATGTCGCTGACCCGATTCCAGGATTGGGAGATCGTCGGTTGGCAGAATTTCGCGGAGGTGCTCACCGAACATCGCTTCTTCGTCGTGCTTCTGAAGACGCTCGTTTGGACGCTCGTGAACGTGGTCTTTCACGTGGCGATTGGCGTGATGCTGGCGATCGCGATCAACGGCCCCATTCGGGGCAAGGCTTTTTATCGCATCTGTCTGATCATTCCCTGGGCGGTGCCGGCTTACATTACCGCGCTCACTTGGCGAAGCATGTTCCACTTCGACTACGGGGCGGTCAACCTGCTCATGAGCAACTTGTTCGGTTGGGATCCGGTGAACTGGCTGGGCGAGCCCATTCCCGCGTTCGCGGCGTGCATCGTGGCCAACGTCTGGCTGGGATACCCGTTCATGATGGTCATTGCCCTGGGCGGATTGCAGGGCATCCCCGGCGAACTGTACGAGGCGGCCCGCATCGACGGCGCAACGCGGTGGCATCAGTTTCGCCACGTCACGCTGCCGCTCCTAAAACCGGTCCTTGCGCCGGCGGTGACTTTGGGCGCCATCTGGACGTTTAACAACTTGAACGTCGTGTGGCTCGTCTCTAACGGCGGCGAACCCGCCGACCAGACGCACATTCTGGTCTCCTACGTCTACAAGGCCGTGTTCAATCTCTACCGCTACGGCTATGGGGCGGCCCTGTCGCTGGTGATCTTTGCTTTGCTGCTGGTGGGAAGTTTGCTGTCGCTACAGCGAACTCGGGCTACGGAGAACGTCTACGGCTAACGCGCATGAATGAACCCCGTTACATCTCGCTCTTGCGACACGCAGTGCTCATTCTGTTTGCGGCGATCAGCGTCTACCCGGTGCTCACCGTGGTGTCGATCTCGCTACGGCCCGGCGATCAATTGCAGTCGACCGACCTGTCGATCATTCCCGAAGGCTGGTCGCTGGCGAGCTACGTCGAGCTGCTCACCGAACAGCCGTTCCTCCGCTGGCTAGGAAACTCGCTGATTGTTTCAGCTCTGGTGACTCTCACGGGCGTGGCGTTGGCGGCGATCGGCGGTTACGCGTTGAGTCGGTTCCAATTCATCGGTCGGCGGATGACGCTGCTGGCGATCCTCACCACGCAGATGTTCCCCGCCACGATGCTCCTGCTGCCGTTGTACATCCTGATTGCCAAGCTCCACCTGGTCGACACGTTCCTGGGGCTGTTGGTGTTTTACGTGTCGACCGCCTTGCCCTTCTGCATTTGGCAGATGAAGGGTTTTTACGATACGATTCCGCCGTCGCTCGAGGAGGCGGCATGCATCGACGGCTGCAGCCAGATGAGCGCCTTCGTGCGGATCATTCTGCCGATTGCTGCGCCGGGGCTGGTCATCACCGCTCTGTTTAGCTTCATGACCGCCTGGAGCGAATACATCGTGGCCGCCCAAGTGCTGCAGAGCCGCGACCTGTTCACGCTGCCATTGGGAATCAAGAGCTTTCAGGCGAGCATGTCGACCCAATGGGGGCTCTACGCCGCGGCGTCGATTCTGGTCAGCGTGCCGGTCGTCCTGGTGTTCCTGGGCTTGAGCAAGTATCTCGTCTCGGGCATGACCCTGGGGGCCGTTAAGGAATAGGGCCCGTAATGATGCCAAGTAGCAAGCCTCCTCAGGTACGATAGCGAAGTGGTAGCCCGCTTTTCTCGTATGCTAAGGAGGCTAGAAATGGCTCGATACTTTGTGAGTCTGGACATGCACTGGAAACATGCGACCGTTTGTATTTTGGACGGTGACGGCAAACGCGATAAACGGCTGACGATTCGTGGAGCTTTCTTGACGCACGTCTCGGCGCCTACCTTACTCGAGTCAAGAGCCAGCGTTGACCACCAAAGCCTCCCGCAGCTTGCAGCCAAAGACGAATGTGCGCATCTTAACGGACACTATCCTCTTCAGCGGCAATCATTCTGAGATTGACCACCAACACGCAGCAGGATGGTGAAGATCGATCCAAAGATGACATAGCAAATAGTGCACTAGTAGGTAATTTGCCCTATTGCAGAAAAATGATACAGCATATCAGCCCCCGTGCGGTGTTCGTTGTCGGAGTGTATCATAGTGGCATCCTATCTCTTTTTGATCCTTTTCCTTCATCGCCTACCCGTGGCAATTTTGGGAGACGTTATATGCCGACTTCGCGTGAGCGTGTGCTTGCTGCCCTCAATCATGAGGAAACAGATCGGGTGCCGATTGACCTGGGCTCGCACGCATCCAGCACGATTGCCGTGATGGCTTACATGAAGCTGCGCTCGCACCTGAATCTCGACCAGAATGAACTGCCCAAGATGTACAACACCTGGGGGCAGTATTGCGACGTTCAGGACGAGATCCTCGACCATTTGGGCTGCGACGTCATTCCTCTTCATCGTGCCGTTTCCTCGTTCTCGATCTATAACGATGGAGCCTGGAAAGAGTGGACCTTGGTGGACGGCAGCAAATGTCTGGTCCCTGAGGATTTCTGTCCGGTGAAAGACAGCGAAGGCGATTGGCAATGGTTTGAAGACGACAAGATGATCGCCAAAATGCCTGGGGAAGGTCGGCACGGTTTCACGCTGTTTTGGTCTCCCATGGAGGGCGAGCCGACCAAAGAAAAGATTGATCATCTGTTCGCTAGCGAAAACAATAACTTCATCAGCCGAATTAAGACCTCCGACCGCGAAGTCGAGTTTCTGAAGAAGGAATCACTCCGAATTCGCGAAGAGAACAAACAGAAAGCGGTCCTGTTTCAACATGGTGGGACCATCCTGGAAAACGCCCAAGGCATTTTTGGCTGGGACGAGATTTTCGTTCGCTGCATTACCGATCCCGATTTGGTTCATTATTTTCTGTCGGCATTGACGGAGACCCATATCGAGACGCTTCGCCGGACTCTCGATGCGGCGGGCGACGTCGTCGACATCATCCAGTTCGGCGACGATCTGGGAATGCAAGGTGCGCCGTTGTTAGACCCGGACATGTATCGGGAGATATTCTGGCCGTATCACAAGAAGATGTTTACTTTCGTCCGTGAGAACTATCCTCAAGTTCACGTCATGCTGCATTGCGATGGAGCAGTCTACGAACTGCTGCCCGAGATGATCGATGCCGGCATGCAGATTTTCAATCCATTGCAGTCGGATTGTGCTGGCATGGACCCTGCTCGCATCAAACGGGAGTTCGGCGATCAGATCACGATCTGGGGTTGCGCCTGCGACACGCATGGAACTCTGGTACGCGGGTCGTTGTCTCAGATCCGTGAAGACATTCGGCGCAGAGTCCAAGTGCTTGCTCCAGGCGGAGGATTCGTCTTCAACCAGATTCACAACGTATTGGGTGAAATCCCGCCGGAAAACATCCTGGCGATGATTGGTGCGGCCCATGAGTTTGGGAAATATCCGATTCAAATGGATTCGCCGCTCGAGGAGCTGGAAAAGGCTTATGCCGGCTACTGGGAGGAACCTTGGAAGTCGCTTCAGGAAGAGGGTGTTTCCTGATGTTGTGATTTGTTTTCCCGTTACAACCTCGTGCTGTTAAGTTGTCTTTACGTCTCTTGCTACTCTCTTCTCCGGATTCCTATGTCCTTTGAAACTTCAAGTCGAACCCAAGCCAAGCCATGCTCCAGATCGGGGCTTGAGATCAGCAAAGAGTTTATCTCGACGCTGCTGTTGCCTCTGTTGCAAGACACGCTTCCTGATTTCTACGACCGCTTGTCCGTGTCGGTTGTCGGAACGGGCTCGGATGTGCTTGGGTTCGACGACGAGATCAGCCGGGACCATCACTGGGGCCCCCGGGCCAACGTGATGTATCTTCGCGAAGATCGGGAGCAGATTGAGCAACCGCTGCGGGCGGTGCTGAGTGAAAAACTTCCCGATACGTTCCAGGGTTATGAGGTGCATGCGAATATCGGCAATCTGACTGGTGTGTGCCAGGCAACGATCGAAGACTTCTTTGAGAGATTCCTGGGAACCGATCAGTTGCCGCAGCAAGACGTCGACTGGACTGCCCTCTGCGAGGTAGATCTCTTTCACGTTACCGCGGGAGAGGTGGTTTACGATGGGCTCGGCGAACTGACTCGTCGCCGCGAGATCCTGGCTTACTACCCCGACAATGTGTGGAAGAAGCGTCTCGCTGATTGGTGTATGTACGTCACGGGTCGGGATGCTCCCTACAACTTGCATCGCATGGCGAAACGGGGCGACGACCTCACCTGCATGTTCTACTTCAGCCTGTGCGTGAAACGTCTGATGGAACTCTGCTTTGCTTTGAATCGGCAGTACGCCCCCTACACCAAGTGGCTCAATCATTCGTTCCGCTCGCTGCCCCAGTATGCGAATCATTTGGCTCCGATGATCGACGACGCCCTGGCGGCGAGCGACTGGAACAGCCGCGTGCGGATCCTGATCGAGGCAAACTATGTGATCGCCGATGCTTTGGCCGACCTGAAACTGACAGACACCCCCCGCCGGCGCGAATTCGACGAGAGCCTTACCGATCTGTCACTCTACGACTCGGCCGCGCAGATTTACGGCAAGCTTCCTAAAGAACTGTTTCCCTCGAGCTTCAATCAGATTGAGCTGTGGGAGAAGATGGCGCGAGAAGTTCTTTTTGACACGAACGACTATTTCCACCATGTTAACAACAAGTAGGATCGAGCGAGCAGCCGAAGCCCTGCAGCAGGGCAAATCCGCCGTCGCCGATCGACTGCTCTCTGAGGTGGAAGCCGAGGCGTTCGTTGCCCGCGACGCCAAGTTGCTCGATTCGCTGTGGCCGCGGCTAGCGGAAGCCCGAATGCTCAGGCGACTGCGGGCCGCCTCGGGCCGTATCGATCTGCACACGCACACGACCGCGTCGGATGGAGAAATGACGGTCGAACAACTGCTGTGCGAACACTTTGTCCGCGGGCAGATTCTCATCAACGATCACAACATTGTTGATTCTCTCCTGGAAGCGCGACGTCTGGTGTTGGAACGCGATCTGGATCTTGACGTGTTTCTGGGCATCGAGGTCATCTGCACTCGCGAGCGTCGGGCGTTCGAGTTTCAGGCCATCGCCCCGACCTTCTCCGCGGAGTTCGAATCGCTTTGCCGAGAGCATCGTGAAAAGTGGAATCGCGTCTCCGAACGGTTTGTCGAAGATCTGGCCCAACGAGCCGACTTCTTCCAAGATCCCCTCTGGCTACAGATTGCCGAAGACTTTTCGGTCGGCGGGTCTTTCGATCCGGTGATCGAGCGTTTTCAAGCGATTCGGGAAAGGATTGTCGGCTTTTCCACTGATTACGAGAAGTACCTCAGGGGCAATCAGACGTTCGACATGGGCAATCTCTGGCACGAGTGGAGCCTGGGCCGCGAGGGAGACCCGCCCATGCTGTGTCACCGCGTGTTTGGGTCGATGCGCTGCTACGCGATGAACGCTTATCGCAACGAAGTAGGGGATTGGTTCGACTACGATTCGCTCGCCTCTCGGTTTGGCCAGGTCGGTTGTTTTGTCAGCCACAACCATCCCAACTATTGGGACGAGGATTTTGTCGGCGAACTGCGTCATGAACTGCAGACCGAGTGGATCACCGATTGGGCGGCGCGCGGCGTTATCGATGCCTTGGAGGTGTGGAGCCCGCCGTTTGCTTCCCAGAGAGTGCCCGACTACTGGGAGAAGGTCTGTCGGGAGCTAGAACTTGTGCCAATGGCGGGCACGGATTGCCACAGCGGCCGAGAGCAAGAACTGGGGGGCGTTGTCGAGAATCACCCGGAGATTCCGCCACGGATTTATGCTAAGCTGGCGGCACCGGCAGTCGCGGTAGCGAAGGAAGTTGTCGACCCCTGGCAAAGCTATTCCGCTTGGCGAAAGGTCCTGGAGATCGACTATGCTCAGCAGGAGGCGCTTCACCAGTGTACTTCGCTCGTTAGCCGTCTGGCGTCGGAGCAAGTTTAGCAATCCATCAGAGCTTGTTCAGAGCATTCGCATGTTGAAACACACCCTAATCGCCGCAACTCTCCTGCTTGCCGTTGGCCAATCTCAGCTCCAGGCGCACAATCTGCCCATCAGCGAAATGATGCTGGTCGCCGACGACGAATATCTGCACATGGAGGTTGTGATCAATGCCACGGAACTGACCTTCTTCCGCGAAATGGACGTTGACCGAAATGGCCACGTGAGTCTCGCCGAAACGGAAGACTGGGGCGAGCAAGTCTCTCGCCGAGTCGTTGATTGTTTTGACATTCGAGTCGACGGCCAAGTGGTTGATGCTGACGTGGCTGGATTGGTGCCCAATCACAACACCCATCACTTGACGATCCGCGCACACTACCCCGTGGATGTCGCCGAAGCTTCCGTGGAGCTCACTTCGCGATTGGCGGCCATCACGCATGGGGCTCACTTGGTTCAGGTTGTGTATCGCACGCCCCACGACATCCAAAAGGCCCGACTGAATCCCTCGGCAGCTACCGTTCTGTTTCCCGCGCCGGCGGTAGGTCGCTTGGCGGAGTCGGAATCGCTGATCCAGCCGCCGACAGCCACATCCACAGGACCTCGGCCCTGGTGGGGTCGTCTTGGCGTCGCTTTGGGAGCGTCCCTGCTCCTGGGGTGCTTTGTTCTCTTCTGCAAGAAAAACCGTTAGGAATATCGACCATGTGTCCGATTCTTTCGCGTACTGACTCTCGCTACAACCTTCGAGCTACGAGAGCATGTGTGCTTCTGCTGGCTTTCGCCCACCTCATTGTGGCTGTGCCGGCATGGGCCGCTGAAGCAGACGATGCCGTGGTGTGGTCGATCGGTAAGAGCGACAACTCGGCCATCGAATTCGCCCCAGGCTCGCAGGGTGAACTCACCTACAAGGTCGGCGAAAGCAACGTCAGCAAAGACTTCTCCGGACACCAAGATGGCTCGATCTCGTGGCTGCCGGAATACTCCATAGAGATGCCGTACACCATCGAGTTCGACCTGGACGAACCGCCCCAGGGAGCTTTTCACCTCGAACTCAATTGTCTCTTCAAGAACGGCCCGCCGACGCATATCAAGCTGGTTGTCAACGGGCAGAATGGCATCTTTCCGGTTCGGCCCGTTCCGACGAAAGAGAATGACTCGATCGACGGCAATTTTGTGCTTCTCGCGAAACAGCATTTGTTCATGCCGCTCAGTGGTTCGATGCTGAAGCAGACGGGCAATCGCATCACGATCGTTCCGCTTGGATTTGGCTCGATGGACTACGACTCTGTGATTCTTCGGCGCGGAGAGGCACCCGCTGAAAAGATCATCGCCCAGCCGAGACTCAGGCCCACCGTGTTCTACACTCGCCAGGACGGCAAGTTGATGGAGACTTGTCAGTTGCTCGTGCCCTTTCAGGAGGCGTTTGGTCAGGGCGCTGCCACGATTCGGATGGGCAGTGAAGTTCTTCAGTGCGAATTGAACGCCCAGGACTATCAATTTGGGGTGCTCTCTCACGAGGTTTCCGTTCCCGCCGTCGAGGAGCCTGTGGAGACATCGATCGAGGTCGTCTTGGACGGAGCCGCCACCGCCGCGACGCACACATTCACGCCAGAGAAGCGATGGAAGCTATTCTTCTGTCCCAAGGTGCATAACGACGTCGGCTATACCGACGTGCAGGCGCACGTCAACGAACTGGACACGCGCAACACCGATACGATCCTGTCGATTCTCGCGAAGTTCCCGTTCTACAAATTCAATTTCGAAACGTCCTGGCTCGTGGAGAACTTTCTCGATTGCAGAACCGACGAAGTGCGAGATGAGTTTATCCAACAAGCTCAAGAAGGGCGCGCATCGATCAATGCTTTCTATCTGAATGTGATGACCGGCATCTGCACGGGCGAAGAACTCTATCGCGCGATGTATTACACGCATCAGTTGCATCGCCAGCACGGCACCAATTTTGACTTCGCCTGCCTGACGGATGCGCCGTCGCACAGCTGGTTTCTGCCAACATTGCTTAATGACGTGGGAATCAAGGGATTCTCCTGCGGCAGCAACCAAGGGCGGGCTCCGATTTTGGTTCACAGCGACCTGAACGAGGATTCTCCGTTCTATTGGGAAGGCATGAACGGCGAGCGGATTCTGATGTTTTACGCCAGAGTCTATGCTCAGTGGAAAATGCTTACATGCCAGGGGTTTCTCAACCCGATGGCCAGCTACGACTACTTGAAAGGCACGGTTCCTCAACTGCTCGTCCGCTATCGACGGGACGACTACGTGCCCGATGTCGTGATGATTTACGGAGCCTACATCGACAACGCGGCCATCCCCGAGACGGGTGAGGCGGAATACATAGAAAAGTGGAACAAGGAGTTCGCCTTTCCTAAGTTTCTTGTTACCACTGATGCCGAGTACTACGATTACATTGAGGAACATTTTTCCGACAAGCTGCCCGTTTATCGGGGAGACGCAGGTGCCTATTGGGAAGACGGTTCGGCCTCGAGCGCGGAAGCCACCTCCTGGAATCGCCAGACACAACAAGTCTTGCCCGTGGCGGAAACGAGCGCCAGCTTTGCCACGATGTTCGAACCTCGTTATCGATATCCCCAGGAGGATTTCCAGGACGTCTGGAAGAATCTCCTTTTCTACGACGAGCACACCTGGGGCGCCTATAACAGCACAACCCAACCCGATCGCGATGGCGTCCGCCGGCAATGGGAGGTGAAGGAGAGCTATTCGCGTCGCGCCAACCTCGATGCGCGCACGATGCTGGCCCGGTCGTTGAATCGGCTTTGTCAACAGATCACCATCGACGGAAACACGGTGTTTGCTTTCAACTGGCAGAATCAAGTTCGCTCTCAGTACTTGGAAACCGAACTGAACGAAGGTTCCTACCTGCTCGATCTGGCGATGGACGAGAAGGTTCCCGTGGACGTCGTCCTGAGCAAGGAAGGTTGGCAGAGAGTTCGGTTCCTGGCGAAAGATATTCCCGCCATGGGCTACCGAGGCTATGCAATCAAGACGCTCGACCCCCCCTCGGATTCCGAGAAAACGGAAGAGTCGGCGGAGGCGGACGGCGGTCAGGTGCCCGCAGATCCTTGGACGATTGAAAACGAGTACTATCGGCTTGTGATCGACCACGAGGCGGGTGGGATCAAGAGCCTTTCCGACAAGGCGGAGCAGCGTGAGCTTGTTGACGAGCAGAGCGAATTCGCTCTGAACCAGTATCTCTACGTCAGCGGCGGCGACGAATCGTTGATTCTGAACCTCGACTACAGCAAGGAACCGGCCAATCTAACCATCCATGAATCGACTTCCGCCAAGCTGATCGAGAATCTCTCGACGCCTCTCGGCCAGCGTCTTACCATCGAGACAAGCGCGGAGCATACTCCGCTCGTCCGCAGTGAGTACCTGCTGTATCACGGCTTGAAACGAATCGACATCGTCAACAGCGTTCAGAAAGACTCGGTCCGCGACAAAGAGGCCGTCTATTTCGCCTTTCCATTCGCCGCTAGAAAGCCCCGGTTCGAGTATCAGATCCAGAACGGTTGGCTACGGCCCAACGAAGATCAGCTTCCGGGAGCGTGCCGAGAGTGGTTCTCAACGCAAAACCTTGTGCATTTGCAGGACGGCGAATACTCGGTTGCCTTCGCGTCCCCCGATGCGGCGCTGTTTACTCTGGTTGACATCAACCGCGGCAAGTGGTTGACCGACCTGGAGATCAGCAACGGCCATGTTTTTTCCTATATCATGAACAACTATTGGTGGACCAATTATCGTGCGGAACAAGGGGGCGATTTCCAGTTCCGCTATTCGATCACGAGCGGGAACAAGCTCAGCCGAGAAGAGCTGGCTAATTTTGACGTCGATACCCGATCGCCCGCAGTGAGTTATCCCTATCTTGCCACTTTCTCGGCCAGCGTCGCGCAAAGCGATCGTCCGCTGGAGGCCAGTTCGGGTTCACTGATGCAGCTCGACGCGAGCAATCTTCAGGTCGTGGTGCTCAAGCAGGCGGAAGAGGGCGCAGGATGGGTCCTTCGCCTGCTCGAGACCGCGGGTCGAAAAGGCCAGGCTACGTTGGAATTGCCGCTGTTTCCCGTTCAGGCGGCCCACCTGTGCAACGGCATGGAGGTCAACCAAGAGCCGCTCTCGCACACGGAGCATTCTGTAACCATCCCCTATGAGCCCAATCGATACACCACCGTACGATTCATCCTGGGCGGGGCCGCTCCAGACTGATTTGATACGATATCCGCCGTTGTGTTTCCTGCCGATCGGCACCAGAGCCCGGCCGAGAGCCGCCGCCGGCAGCCCGGATCAGTCACTCGCTGAGCGTGGGGTCCTTTTCTTAGAGTCCTCTCCCGGCTATACTCGTAAGATCGGCTTGGTCGGTGTCAAACGGTCTCCTGGTAGGTGTTCTCGATGGTCTCAAACGAGTGACTATCTGTGAACACTGGTGAACATAGGCAAGAGCAAGCTCAAGGATCCAATAGCTGTAAGTCCCCATGTTTTAGACAGGTTGAAGAAATTCGGGCCGTGGCGCAGTCTGGTAGCGCGTTTGACTGGGGGTCAAAAGGTCGCAGGTTCAAATCCTGTCGGCCCGACTAATTGTAAAGTGTTGTCGAATAAGCCTTTGTAGCTGACCGCCCGACGTAGGGCGTGCGACTGTCCTGGTAGTAAACGTACAACCGGTTGTACGTTTGGCCGAATTATCGGCCAGAAAGGGAGTTGCAATGTCAGCCATCAAGCGCACTCTGCGCGTCCCGAAGTATTGTCGCCAGAAGTATCAATCGAAAACGGACCTGGCGTACTGTCGCATCGACGGAAAGAAAGTCTTTCTGGGTCCGCACGGATCGCTGGAATCGAAACGGCGCTATGCCGAACTGATCGCCGGTCCTGGGGCCGAATTACCCATGGGTAATTCTGAACCGATCGGTTCAATTCCGACCGACCCGACGGTCAGCGAGCTACTCGTCCCGTTCCTGAAGTTCGCCAAGACGTTCTACCAATCGGACGGCGGACCGAAGGGCGAATACGGTGAATACAAGCGAGTCCTGTCAGTCCTGCGCCGTCACGCGGGCAGGATGCTGGCCGCAGACTTCGGTCCGCGCGTCCTGAAACAGATTCGCCAGCCCGAGATCGCGGCGAGCAGCGGCGAGTTGCACGAAGAGGGCGTC
>CAXMSB010000326.1:0-3728 GCA_964195615.1 uncultured Granulosicoccus sp.
TATGGCACCGATCTGACGGAAGTGGAGGCGCAGATCCCGATCAACCAAGCTCTCACGCTGTTGCCCCCCTCCGACGAGCCGATCGATCGGATGTCGCTCAACATGCAAACGATGCGCAGGGTTTTTGACATCAACGCAACCGTCCGACTGCAGAGCGGCGATTTTCAGGTCGCCTGGCCGGCCCGTTTCGATCGCGTGCGAGAGCAGCTCGATACGCGGACCCGCACTGTGCGGATCGTCGTGGCGGTCGACAATCCTTATGAGAACATCGTCCCCGGCAAACGGCCGCCCTTGGCCCCCGGGATGTTTTGCGAGGTCGAGCTGCGGGGCCAGCCGCGTACCGGGCAGATTGTGATCCCGCGCACGGCGCTCCGCGACGGCCACGTCTATCTGGTGAACGACAAGAACCGGCTGGAGCGGCGAGCCGTACAGATCGCGTTCTCTCAGGGCGGGCTCGCGTGTCTGGCCGGCGGCTTGAAACCGGGCGAACGGCTGGTCGTCTCCGATCCGACTCCCGCGGTGGAAGGCATGTTGGTCGAGCCGCACGCCGATCTCGACGTGGAGCAATCGCTTGTAGAAGAGGCGACCGGGGAAGGACCGGTGCGATGATCCGCTTCTTCTGCGAGCACCCCACGGCCGCCAACCTACTGATGGCGACCTTCCTCGTGCTGGGCGTGCTCAGTCTCCCCAACCTCCGCCGTGAAACATTTCCCGACACCACGCCCAGCGAGGTCGAGGTCCGCGTCATCTATCCCGGCGCCACGGCCGAGGAGGTCGAAGAAACTGTTTGCCAACGCGTGGAAGAGGCCATCGACGGCGTCAAGTTCGTCAAAGAGCTGCGTAGCGACGCCCGCGAGAGCATGGCCATGATCGTCGCCGAGATGGAAGAGGGCGGCAACTTCCAGACGTTTCTTAACGATATCCAAACCGAAGTCGACGCGATCGACGATTTCCCTGCCGACGTCGAAGAACCGATCATCACGCAGCTCGGCACGACCGAGCAGGTGTTGTCGCTGGCCGTATCGGGTCCCATGGAGCCGAGCGACTTGAAGGCGTATTGCGAATCGCTAAAAGATCGGCTGCAGGTATTGCCAGACATCTCGTTGGTGCGGGTGCAGGGCTTCTCCGACCACCAACTGCGGATCGAGCTCTCGGCGGCAGCCCTGTTGCGCTACAACCTGAGCGCGGCCGACGTCGCGCGGATTATCGAGCGGCAGAGCGTGAACCTCCCCGCGGGGATCCTCGAAACCCAGCAGCGCGACATCTTGGTCCGGTTCGTCGAAGAGCGACGCTCGCCCCACGAGCTGGAGGAGTTGGTGATCGTGGCCGGCACGGGCGGCGGCGAGATTCGCTTGGGAGACATCGCCCACGTAAGAGACTGTTTTGAGTCTGAGGAAGAAAAACTGCTGCTCGAAGGGCGTCGGGCCGGCATGTTGCAGATCGAGAAGACGAAGAATCAAGACACGATTCACGTCGCCCAGATCGTAAAAGAGTTTGTGGAAGACGAGCGTCAGAGATATCCGCAGGTCGACCTCTTGGTGACGCAGGACATCTCGACGCTGGTCACCGACCGGCTGGAGATGCTGGTGAGGAACAGCCAGCAGGGCCTGGTCCTCGTGTTTCTGACGTTGTGGCTGTTCTTCAGTTTTCGGCTGTCGTTCTGGGTGGTGATGAGTCTGCCGGTGTCGGTATTGGGCGTGTTTGTGCTCATGCCCTACCTAGGGCTGACAATCAACATGCTCACCATGGTCGGTCTACTGCTAGCACTGGGCCTGTTGATGGACGACGGCATCGTCATCGCCGAGAACATCGCTTCGCATCTCACGCGGGGCAAGTCACCCCTGCGGGCGACGGTCGACGGCGTTAACGAGGTGAAGATAGGCGTCATTTCGTCTTTTCTAACCACGGTTTGCGTGCTGGGGCCGCTGGCCGCGATCGAGGGCGACATCGGCAAGGTACTCAAAGTCGTGCCGATGGTGCTGATCTTGCTCTTGGCTGTGAGCCTTGTCGAAGCCTTCCTGATCCTCCCCTCGCATCTCAGCCACTCGCTGAAGCGTCCCAAAGACAAACCTCCCAACCGGTTTCGGCAATGGTTCGACGGCCACATCGAGTGGGTTCGCAATCACGTGTTCGGCCCCGCAGTCGACATGGCCCTGCGGTGGCGCTATCTGTTCATGGGATCGATCGGTCTGATGGCTGGCGGCATCGTGAAGTTCATCGCCTTTCCCGAGTTGGACGGCGACGTCGTCATGGCCCGCGTGCTGTTGCCGCCCGGCACGCCGTTGGCGCGCACGGAGGAAGTCGTCGAACACATCACGACCGCTTTGTACCGCGTGAACCAGCAGTTCGCTCCGCGTCAGCCGGAGGGACAAGATCTGGTGAAAGCGGTCGTTGTGAAGTTCAACCGGAACCTCGACGCCTTCGAAACCGGTCCGCACGTGGCGACCGTCATCGCCGACCTACTCGATGCCGAGGTCCGTGACGCGCGGATCGACGACATTTTTCAGGCTTGGAAGACAGAAACGGGGGCCCTCGCCGATGTGCTGAGCATCGTTTACACCGAGCCGGTGCTGGGGCCGGCGGGACGGCCCATCGAAATTCGCCTGCGGGGAGCGCGGCTCGAATCGCTTCAAACAGCGGCCACGGAAGTGAAAGGCTGGTTCGGAGAGTTCGACGGCGTTTTCAATCTCCTGGACGACCTCCGCCGCGGGAAACCGGAGCTGCATATCAAGCTCCGCGAGGGGGCGTTCGGCTTGGGGCTCGACGCGTCGAACGTCGCCCGGCAACTGCGCACCGCTTTTCAGGGCGCGACGGCCGACGAGATTCAGGTCGGCGGCGAAGCCTATGAAATCGACGTGCAACTCCGCCCCGAGGATCAGGACACGCTGGCCGACTTGGAGTCGTTCTATTTCACGCTGCCCACCGGCGAACAGACGCCGCTGGCGAGCGTGGCGGAAGTTCGACAGGACGCCGGCTGGTCGCGGATTGCTCGAGTCGACGGCCTGCGAACCGTCACCGTCCGCGGCGAACTCGACAAGCGACGCGCCAACACGGCCGAGCTACTGGGGCTGTTTCAACGCGAGTTCCTACCCGGCTTGCAGAAAAACTATCCGGAGATGCAAGTTTCGTTCGAAGGCGAGGTCAAGGAAGCCGGCGCCACGCAGCAGTCGATGATGCGGGCGATGTTGGTGGGATTGATCGGCGTGTTTTGCCTGCTCAGCTTCCAATTCCGCAGCTATCTGGAACCATTTACCGTGATGCTCGCCATTCCGCTAGCTCTGATCGGCGTGCTTTGGGGCCATTTCCTGATGGGCGTCGACTTCAGCATGCCCAGCATGTTGGGCTTCGCATCGTTGGCAGGTATCGTGGTGAACGATTCAATCCTGCTGGTACTATTCCTGAAGACGCAGCGCAACGCTGGCAAAGACGTCCTGGCCGCCTGCAGCGCCGCCAGCCGCTTGCGGTTTCGCGCCATCATGCTGACGTCGCTCACCACGATCGCCGGCCTGCTTCCCCTGTTGGCCGAACGAAGCCTGCAGGCCCAAGTGCTAATCCCGCTGGCCATCAGCATTGCCTTCGGGCTACTCGCCTCGACGCTGTTGGTGCTGTTGGTCGTGCCAGCGATGTACGCCATATTCTCCGACTTCGGCTGGACAACCGCGCCCGCAGCGGTTGAGCACGAGCAAAGACTGGTTATCGAATCGCTCGTATTGACCCTCGATCATTAT
>CAXMSB010000327.1:0-2415 GCA_964195615.1 uncultured Granulosicoccus sp.
CGAGCTGAGCGCGCCGGCCGATGATGCCGCTGGTGATGACGACGAAGACGAGGACGCAGATGCACCGGCGGTCGAAGTCGCCTGGGACGGTCTCACCGACCGAATCTGGCCAGTGCCCTTACCCGCCGGTAATTATTCCGACCTGTACGTCAACGATGACTATCTTTATGTGCAGAGCGTTGCGAACGAGGCGGATTCCGAGCCCGAGATCAAGGTGCTGAAACTCGAACCGCTGGCTGAAGCTGCTTCCTTCACCGACGGCGTAAGTGCAATGAGCATGTCGGACGATGGCGAAAAGCTTTTCGTCTACAAGCAGCCCGCCGAGTTACCGGAGTTCTATATTGTTCCGGCCAGCGATACCTTCCCGGAAGACCTCAGCAAGAACACGGTCCAGGTCGCCGGATGGCAATTCAACATCGACCCGCGGCAGGAGTGGGAGCAGTTTTTCCACGACGCCTGGCTCATGCACCGCGAGCAATTCTATGATCCCCAAATGCGCGGCGTTGACTGGGACGCGATGAAAGAAAAATACGCACCGCTGGCCCGTCGCGTGACTGATCGCCGCGAACTCAACGACGTGCTGGCGCAGATGATGGGCGAACTCAACGCAATGCACTCATCAATCCGTGGCGGCGACGTGCCGCTCGACCCCGAAGCTCCCGTACCGGCATCGCTGGGTGCGCTGCTGGAGTCGGCAGACAACGGCGTTGCGATCAGACGCATTCTTAAACACGATGCGGAGCTTCCCGCGCTGGCAGCACCATTGGCGCAGCCCGGTGTTGATGCCGTGGCAGGCGATGTCATCGAAGCGATCAATGGTGTCGAGACGCCGACACTCGCGTCCTTGCATCGTGCGCTCAGAAACCAGGCCGGCAAGCAGGTGCTGCTTGAGCTTAAGCGCGGTAGAACCAAAGTGAAAACCGTCGTTGTCCCGGTAGATGCGAACGGTGCTTATGACCTGCGCTATTACGACTGGGTAATTCGCAACCGCAGCAAGGTCGAAGCAGAGGATTCTGACCTCGGCTACCTGCATCTCGAAGCAATGGGCGGTGGCGACGCTGCAACGTTCGCACGAGACTTCTACGCGAACATCGACAAGAAAGGCATGGTCCTCGATGTACGCCGCAACAACGGTGGCAACGTCGATAGCTGGATAATCGATCGCCTGTTAAGGCAAGCATGGTCTTTCTGGACGGGAAGAGACGGCGGCAAACCCTATGTGAACATGCAGAACGCATTCAGAGGCCATCTTGTCGTGCTCGCAGACGAGAGAACCTATTCGGATGGCGAGACGTTCGCGGCAGCGATCAAGCATCTGGATATCGCGCCGATCATTGGCAAGCGAACCGCCGGTGCCGGCGTCTGGCTCTCTGGTCGAAACCGCCTCTCCGATAACGGTATCGCCCGGGTCTCAGAGTTCCCGTACTTCACGATGGACGGCGAGTGGCTGGTCGAAGGCTATGGCGTCAGCCCCACAATTGAAGTCGACAATCTTCCGCATGCGACATTTGGCGGCAAAGATGCGCAGCTCGAAGCGGCGATTGAATATCTGCAGCAAAAGATCGAAGAGGAACCGATTCCGGAGATGAAGGCCAAGCCGTTTCCGGCGAACGGGATTCCGGCGGTGGAGAAGTAATTGAATCACCGAGATCGCAAGTTGGGCATTGGCCGTTCGATTAGTCGGAGGGATTTCATTGGCGGTGTCGGTGTGGCCCTTAGCGGCAGCGCCCTATCGTCATGTTCCTGGGTGGAAACCGAAGCTCCTTCTTATCCACCGATTCGCTCCGGCCTGAGAGGAAGTCACGCGGGCTCTTTCGAGGTCGCTCATGAACTGCGAAATGGTAGGCGCTGGGATGCCTCGGAAGTGGAGGATACGCTCGAGGTCTACGACCTGGTGGTGGTGGGCGGTGGTCTAAGTGGTCTGTCGGCGGCCTGGTTTTATCGCGAAGCCAATCCTGACGCTCGCATCTTGATTTTGGATAACCATGATGACTTTGGCGGTCATGCCAAGCGCAATGAATTCTGGCACGGGGACAAGATGCTGCTGTCCCACGGTGGCACGGTTAATATCCAGGATTTCAATGAATATGGTGAAGCCGCCCAGCGAATGATGGGCTCGCTGGGTATCGAGCCGAGTCGCTACGCCGAGTTTGTGGATCGGGAGCTGCACAACTCCCTTGGCCTGCAACGCGGAATATTCTTCGATCGGGAAACGTTCGGCACGGATCGTTTAGTGGCAGGGACGGGAAAGCCTTCCTGGAGTGAGTTCCTGGCCAAGACACCGCTTAGTCAGAGCGCTCGCGAAGACATCGCGCGGCTCCACGAGCCGCACGTCGACTATCTTGACGGGCTGAGTCGAGAACAGAAACGTGATCGGCTACGACACATGAGTTACCAGGATTTCCTGGTTGATTT
>CAXMSB010000328.1:0-5963 GCA_964195615.1 uncultured Granulosicoccus sp.
AAGGAGTTGATGGTGAATGGTGACAAAGTGATGGAAGGTGCGATTCACGAGGCGTTGATCCGCGACAAGCGATTGTCGGCACAATTGATACGAGTATCCGTCAACAGTGGTATCGTGCGGCTTCACGGCACTGTGCAATCCTTTCGTCGGGCGCTCGCTGCCATGGAATTGGCGGCATCTTGGCCAGGCGTCCGGGACGTGGTAAACGGCCTGCTTGTTGTACCGGCTGGAAACCTGACGGACACAGAAGTTGCCGAGAAAGTGCGTGCGGCGTTGGCATCAACCGAAGACGTGGTTCAGGACACGATTACGGTCTCCGTGGAAGCGGGAGTTGCGACCCTCCAAGGAAGCGTTGGCGACGCCTGGCAGTATGGAATTGCCGATGACGTTGCTCGCTCGGCGGGTGGCGTCCGTGACGTACGTAACTTGCTCGTGGCAAATCTTACTGATCTGGTCAATGACGACGAAACAGCCCACGAGATTCAAAATGCGGTGAGTCGCGTATGCGGCCACTCGACCGAAACCGTGCAGGCTGCCGTGAATGGCTCGACCGTCGTCCTGTCAGGCACCGTGGCCACGCTGCCACAAAGGGAGGCTGTTCGCAATGCCGTGCGACGATTTGGATTTCTGGACGTTCAAAACAATATCCAAGTTGTACCCCAGCAGGGTGAAGTAGATTAAGGAGTAGCGGTTGCTCCATGGATGGATCCTCTTTCGATTGTCGTGAGTCCGGCCAGCGACCTTTGTGCTGATGATGCTGGCCGCGGCTGGTTGGTGTCTCCGGCGACGCCGGGCCGCATGGAAAATACCGGCAACTCATTAACGCTTGACGCTGGTCAACAATGGACCGTTTTTTGGAACGTGTGTGGGCGGTATTATTCGTGACGCAGCTAGTTGATGTTGCCCATGACAAACTGACATTCTTTGAAAGCTCAGGTTAACCGAGGTGATCCAGACCGATGCGAGTTTCGCAGTTTTCTTCCTGCAGTCGGTTGCATCACCCGTCGCGGCTGGGGATTTCGGCGGATTGAAAGAGGTACGTTCGCCGAGGAGACACCTCTGCGCTTAACGCCACTTGCGAAGCTGCTGAAGCTTGTCCACCCTCAGCGACTTAATCGGGGTCGAAACTGAACGAGGTCGACGTGACCGCTGCTTGCAAGCACGGTTCGTCATGTACGCGCAGCTGAGCTGGCGCATGCCCGGTCGTGGTCAACGTCCTCAGGTTAAGACCAGCTTCCGCCGCGTCGCCCGAATGGCAATCGAAGCCGTGTCGTTCGAGAAGCGGCGCGAGTTGTGTCCGGAGCGTCGTGCCCGCGCGAGTGGTTCCTGTGATGGCCAGTGCGAGCATAACGAAAGAGCTCGATTTGAGACTACGGCTCAACATAGTTTCACGGCACGGTCCGATCGTTTGACGGTCTTTGAAGCTTGAATTCGTTCAACCGCGCGCCGAGAGCACTCAAAGTGGGCGACTCGCTGGGCACGCGGCTAAATGTAGTTTGCTCTTCGAATCTTCGCTGCTTACGACAGCCGAAGCAGTTCGCACGCTTCTTTGTGACCTGGGGCGGGGAAACCGAACTCGCTGGCCGTGACGCGAGCCAAGGCCACCGGTTGCTGCCAACGGAAGGCGGCGCGCGTTTGCGCGTATTCTTCGCCGACCGTGCGGTAATACTTCTCCGCGTGCAACGCCCCGTCTTCGCTGATAGCGTACTTCAACAACAGGTCGAACACCGGGCGCACGGGCAGCTTCAACTCGCCATATCGATGGACCACCGCACAAGCGCGGGCCTGGTCGTTCGCCCGGATCGCCTCTTCGGTTTGGGCCAGTAGCGACTTGGCGTCTTTCGCGCGAATGCTCTCCAACTGCTCGGCGTAGGGGTACGGCTCCTTCGTGGTCATACTCGTCTGGCCTGCGGTGTGAAACGCGCCGACGATCAGGCTGGCGACTGTGTTGCGCGGATTGCTGACCCGCGCAATGTTCCGCCAGGCGTTGGCCGCATCGGAGGCGTGGACGCCAACCGAATCGCCATGAACACAGCCGGGCGGCTTCTGGGGCGTACTGTACTTTTCCAGCCGGCCTGGATCGTGCAGCACCAACCGATTGGCGGCCACCGAAATCGCCTCACCGACCGCTTCCGGATGAAATCCATCCGCGAGTGCCAACGCAACCGCTTCGGCTGCTTCCTCTCGCGTGCCGGAGAAGACCGTTTCGGCCAGTTGATCTACCCAAGCGTCGTCGCCTTTCCGATCACCTGTTGGTTTGGCAAGCAGTTTGTATTCGTCGAGCAATCGCGGCAACAGCGTGCGGATGGGAGACGGAGTGGATTTGCGCTCGCGCATGCGTTGTTCGACATCCAAGCAATATCGCACTGACTGGCGGAGGAGCGCGTGGGCGTAGTCTTTTCCCGCAACGTTGAGCATGGCCCAAGCACGCCAGGAAAGGACGACGCGATGCACGTCGACTTCATCTTGGACCTCGTATTGCAGGTGGTTGAACGCCTCGCCGATCGGGCCTTTTACCAACGCAGCAAATTGCGATTCGGCCGCGTTCCAATCGACCGCGCGCACCGCATCGCGAATGGGAGCATCGCCGGAGGCGATTCGTTCCGCCGTAGCGATCGGAGGCAATGCGTCCTTGTTGTTCGCGCCCTGCTCCTGAATACGGCTGCTGTTGCGGTACAGCACCTTGAGAACTGGCAACGGTTGCTGCTGTTCGGGCAATTCGCTGGCCATGTGCAACGCGGGAATCAGCGCCATGAACGTATGAAATCCCGTGTAGTCCTGTCCCGCAAAGGCGCGGACATTGGCCAGCGCTCCCGCCGAAACCAGCGTCTTCAGACTCGTGCCGCCCTGCAGCTTCTCCGTCAACACAGACAAAAGTTTGTCCGGCGCTGTTTCCTGCATCACCGAGACCAGCGGTTCCAGCTTCCCAAACGTCACTCGCTGACCCGCGTCATCAGCCCACGCGGGCGACAATCCCAAGTCCACCGCCGTCGCCGAGCCGACACTGGCGACCAGCATTCCACGCCCTACATCCGCCAAGAATTCCCGCCGATTGCGACCGTTCATGATTTGTTTCCTTGTGATAGCCTGGGCCAATGTCACGATCACGACTTGTTCGCGATGCACGTATTCTATCCGAAGCAACACAGTTCAGTCACGCAGCGATGCCTCTATCCGACATTCTAGCAGGGGAACTGAACCAGGGCTGTGCTCGGACCGGATTTGTTGACCGTTCGACCAGCGTGGACACCTCGTTCGTGAACTGTTTGCAAGGTTGTCTTGACCGGCGCCGTTGCGCGCAGCGGTGTGTTTCACCGCCAGTAGATAGCCAGATTTCTTCGAGACCGCGGATGCATCAACCGGTGCAACCAAGGACTTCGCTGAACTGCGGGCGGTGTGTTCCAGGTCGTCAGACCTCTGAGGATAGCCCGAATCTGAAACTCGCTTCGAGTTGTCCAACTTGCTGCAGTTATGAGCTTTACGAATTGAGGGCGGATCGCTTTGATGCCGATATGACCGACGGTAGTTGGCAACTTGATGAGCTACCCATTGCGACGTCGCCCCAACCAGAAGACCGTCGCACAACCCACCAGCATAGCCACGATCGATGAAGGTTCCGGTACGAACACCCCGGAATTGATGACGCTAAATGTCCGCACACTGCCAGTGTCGGCAAAGACAAAAAGCTCCTCGTCCGCCAAATCGGGCCGGTCCAGTAATTGGAAATTCCCCTGTCCCAGGAGGTCGGCGGGGAGATCGCTCCTCTCTCCGTCCAGCACAAACACAAAGTCATCGCCCGGGCCGATTGTGATCGGCGAAGACAGCGGTAATGTCTCTAGCCGTCCGAGTGTCCGCAATTCTTCCAGGGTTGCACTGCTCAAGTCTTGCAAGCGAGAGATGTTCAAGTCCGCAATCGGGGCGAAGGAAACCTCCGAAATCGTCGTGGTCAGGTCGTCTGGACCAACGATGCGGAAACCCTTGGCAGTCACCGTCTTCCCCGAAATCCCCAGGTCGTCGCCTTCCTGGTCGTCATCAGGATTTAGCAGAGTGTTTTGCCACGGCGGAATGGTGACGAGCCCAACTGCTGCCGCATTGTCATCGACGTCCTGCGCTGCCGCCGACAGCACGAACCAGTCTGGCACATCCTGTTGTAGTGTAAGCTTAATGGTTTCACCGAGAGGGACCGTATCGCCATTGTTGGGATTAAACCAACGGTGTGCCATGTCCTCAAAATTGAGGATTCCCAGGTCTGGAACATACACCGTATCGAACAGACTGAATTGACCAAGATTGTGGTTGCTTTGACTTGTCGGCGTCGGATTATCGGTGCCGCGAGTCCTGATCACTACTTCGTGGACGCCTTGAGGAAAGAAGTCGTTTTCAAATTCCCAGCTCTGCTTGAGCGTTTTAAATCCGATCGGCGTTCCATTGTACTCGCCATCTCCTATGTAGAAGATTCCTTCGGTGATCTCTCTGCCGCTCGCGGGCTGGCCGTTTACCCGCTCGTTGCTCTTCTCCACGCCACCAAATCCTAGACAACCGTCACAGGTCAAGATATTGAGGTCTGCAGGCGTATTCCCAAATACTTCTTGAAAGGTGACCGTTCGGTTGTAGGCGTGGTCGTGCATGTCGAGTTCGTCATGCGTCAGCACACGGCGAATCTCTCCTTTGGCAATCGTGTCGTGCATGACTTCAGTGCCGACATCCTGCTGGGAGATCCATCCACCACCACCATTGGGAACGTAGTTCCTTTGGTCGCGTTCCCACGCGATGTTGACGTGTTGTGACCCCAGAACATGGCCTACTTCATGCGTCACGATACCGCGGATGTCAAAGAAGGAATTGTCGTTGCTCTGGCGGGTATAATCGAAATTGGTCCCGCGAGGGCGATTATGTGCCTCCGACCATTCTGATAGCCCCAGCCGAATCTGTTCTCGCTGTTTGGCCAGCGGGAAGTCCTGGTAAATCGACGCGTCGAGCTTGTACGTGATGACATTGCCATCCCACGAGAAGATCGAATCCGGCTCGTTTACGAGGTCCGTGAAGAGCCGGAAATCTCCGTTCGGGTCTCTAAAGGAGCTAGTGAATGCCACGGCTCCACATTCCGAGGGTAGCATCGCCGTGGCCAGAAGTGGAACAGCGAAGAGAAGCAACGATGCGGTCCAGCCGTGACTTCGTCGAGGATCCATGAGGCCCTCTTTTGGACGAGACTGTGGAAAAGATAGAATAACCCGAGTGTACCAGAAATCATTGAATCCTGCATGCAGAAAAACGGCATGAGCATATGAAAATCAAAAAAGCCGCGACGTCAGTAGGTTGTAGCCCCGGGGGGGTTGTCGTCAGCCGCCAAAAATGACGGGGGTGATCCAGACCGATGCGACTTGCTCCATCTGCTTCGTGACGGCGGTTGCATCGACCTGCGAGGCCAAAGATCGCGGCGAAGTCGCAGCGGTGTCCTCGCCGGGACCAGACCTCTGCAGCTACGGCGAACGTCAATCTCGCTGGTGTTTGTCCAACCGCTGTAGGTTGGCGTTGAAACGAAATGCGTTCGGTGTTTACGGCCGACGCAGGTTGTCCGTCTTGGCCATACTGCGACAGGACGGTTCGTCCGTGGGCACTTAGCGAAAACTGCAAAGGGCGGGGGAATCGATTTCCTTGCGCACTCAATCTGATGACACGAATCGACGATCTTGTCTGCGCTAATTGCCTTCGGTCGACTTGTCCTGTGCAGATTGGGAATCGCAGGAAACGGCGTAGGCGTACTGGTCCTGTGCGAGTTTGGAACTATGCGATGGAAAGCAATTCGTTGGCTGTGGACGAGCGAAGGCTGCCATCAGTTCTTCCGAGTGACAAATTCAATGCTAGTCACTTCGATTTAACTCCTGCTGTTCACGCACTCTTCTGGTGACGCGACTTTTTACATGGTACGATCCCGCATTATTCACGGTACGCTTTTTCTTGTT
>CAXMSB010000329.1:0-3342 GCA_964195615.1 uncultured Granulosicoccus sp.
GATCGTGTTGAAAGGGCTGGGCGTGAACACCCCCGCTTCAAGTTGCGCCGCCAGCCGATTCTAGCGTCGGGTGCCTCCTGGAGCAGCTTCATCGCCTGATCAGCGTCATCACTTCGACTGCGCCGTGCTCTGTCTAATCTGGCAGATCGCACTATCACAAATCAAATCGATTCGTGCTTAGAAGTGTTCCTCCTGCGCGCGCAACTCACCGAGTGTTTCCTCCCGTGGCGTGTCACGCTGACGCACGAAGAGCTAGGTTCCGAAAACTACGCCGCCGCATCTTGGGCGGCGTAACTGGCGACCGAGTTGTGTACCGACCGAAGCAGAGTTCGGGTGGATGAGACGCTTGGCAAAGGGAGTTGCAAATACGGTCGATTCCTGGCACAAAGCTGTCTTCGGCAATCGAACAACTCGGCCCGTCTAGTTCTACCGCAGTAGCGGGGATTGGAGCCTCGCACCAGTTTTCTTCTGAAGAAGTAGTGGTTAATCACGCCGGCCGACAGGCCCGCTAGCGATTGACCTGGTGTTTTCCCACTGCCCTACCTCGTCGCTGCACTTCGACGCGTCAGCGGGACGAGCAGACTCATAACTACGAGCACGAGCGTCGAAGGTTCTGGGACACCCCGATAATACTGCATCGCTCGTTCGAACGCCTCCTTGCCAATCGACGACCCCATGATTCGGCCGGCGAAATCATCGGGCGGAACGTGGATGCCGCCGTAGAGCCGCGAAATCCCGGCTTCGTCAGCAGCGTCGAAGTAGGTGGCCCACTGGAGTGTGATGTCGTCTGACGGGCCCAATTCGAAATCGAGGAACTCGTTCATGCCGAACGTCATTTCGCCCAGTCCGCCCGGGAAGAATTCGCTGCCGGTGAATAGCGTCATGACTTCTGCGGCGGCGCGGCTAAAGGTGCTGTGGCCCGACACATAAGCGGCAAATGGCGGTGTGACAAAGTTGTCTTGCTGAAATGGCACCCAGTTCTCGGCCAGAATCCAATCGACGCCGCTAACCTCTGTGTTTGGGTCCGCCGGTTCATGGTTCCACGACTTCACCGTGACCCGGTCGACCATTTCCGCTTCGGTGAAAACGAGATCGGCAACGAACGTACCGTTTGCCGTTCGATTCGCGTTGAGGTACGCGTTGCGGTGCTTTCCTCCTGGGGCGATCGAGTTGGCAGTGATCAGCTCAACCAGTTCCGACTGAAGTGGCAAGCCGTCGGGATCGTACGAAGGCGCAGCCATGTCTGACGATTGTCCCAGACTACCCATGTGGCGGATCATCGTGATCGGCCTGACATAATCGTGCTGACGTTTAGTGCCCCAGGCGGCGACCGCGGCGTCGTGCACTGCGCCGTTAAGTCCCAGATAAAGTTTGACATCCCATTCCAGATCAGACACAACCGGTCCTTTACCGCCGATCTGTTTGATTACCAGCGGATTGTCTGACACTTCGTTGGCGATGACGTTCCAGTGCCCTGGCGGAGTTTCGGACTCGGGCCCATCTGCCCAAAACTCAGCAAGCACCCGACCATAGTCGGCGAGTTTGACGAAATTGTCGTCGTACGGCAGGCCCGTCACCGGGTTGACGGCAAGACCTTGGTCGGTGTGAGTACCGAGTGGCCGTTGTCCCGAGGTGTTTGGCGAGATGTTGATCAGCTGCGATCCTGGTCCCTGGTTCGGGTCAAGGCCGCTGCTGTATTGAATCAGCAGCAACGTGTTGTCACGAAACTCGGCGTCTCCGACTCCGCCGAGCTGAGGCGGAGGGCCAGGTTCAATGTCAAACCAGCTGTACGGCGCTGCACTATTCTGCCTTCCCATCGCGAACGTTTCCACACCACCCCAATTGGGGCCGACGTACTCCTGCAAATTGAGGCCCACCAGACCGTTCTGAGTGATTGCAGAATCGATGAAGAGTGGCTGCCAACGATTCGCGTTCGCCAAAGGAGGGCCCGCCGATCCTGTCACCGACGGATGATCGACGATCATCGGCGGGTTGGCGGGGGCGTATCCCGTTTGATCGACGTAGTTGTTAGCTTCATTGGAGCCATCGCCAAGTGAGTTGCTAAGCAGCTGCTGGGCAATCCGGTTCCCAATCGCTGCGGGGGAGTCGCCAACCGTGCTGGTAACGTTGCTGTCATATCCTAACGAAGACATTAGCGCGTCGAATCTCGCCTGCGAAGCGACCGGGTCGGCCGCGTGCGTGTAGCGCTCAGAAAGAACGCGATAAGCGGCATAGCTGATCGCCTCGTTACGCGCTGCTCCAACGTCAACGGCCGTGTGCTTCTGTTTGTAAAAGACGCCGGTCCCCGTAGTGTCAAAGGCGACCCAAGCGTCGTACATCGCGGCCGAGGTGTGATAAAGATTTCGCGAGTGGATCGTTGGCGCAGGCAAATCAATCCGGATCGCATCGAGTAGCGCATCGTCCCATTGCTGTGCCACGGTTCCTTGGGCACGTATGGTCGAAGTATCTGCCGCTATCATCCCGCAAGCCAGCGCAATTAGTAGGAATCGTTTCATGTTCTCGTCTCCTAGTTCTGAGCGTTGATAATTCTCGTTCAGTGCTTTCCGGAGCCACCTGATCGGAGCGTTCGGCTGGGTCGCGTCTCAAGGGATTGTCGACTCATCTCACGCGTTGATGAGTTCCACGATGCGTTAGCTGACAAGGCGACGTTGCAAAAAACCTTTAGCGATCGCCAGCATCAGCAAAAATGCGGTAGTTGGTTCAGGCACGGCAATATTTGGGGCTAAAAGACTCGCAGAGGTCATGCCGAAATTGGATTTCCACTCACTTAGATCTGCGGCACCTAATGGAATAGGCGACTCGCCACGTTGCCACGCGAGAAAGTCGGCTCCGTTGACGACGCCGTCCCGGTTGTAGTCGCCCGGGCCTGCTTCTGGCATAATCGCGTCGCCGGTCCCTTCGAGCAGCATAACCACCATGTCGGTGGACCCTATGTCGAGGAATTGTTCGTGAAGTCCCGACGGCCAGATGACTTCCACCGAGCTGACGGCGTCATCTGCGCCTAGACCGAATCGTAAGCTCTTGCTGTTGCTGGAAACCAGCATAAACCTCTTGCGTCAGCAGTAAGGCGGCGGATTGCACCATGACTCGGGCGCCGATCACGTCGTGATTGCTCAACGTGCCGATTAACTCAACACCGAGCCAATGGTTTTCATTTCCGCTATTTTCCAAAACAACAGCAATGAGCGGTTAGCCAGGATTCCTCCCAGCCTACCGCTCATTGCAACACGGAGTTGCTTCAGCAAATTCCGTCAGTGATTGCCCTGTCTTCGTCGCATCAGCGCCCAACCGGCGATTCCAATCGCCGCCAGTAGCGTGGAG
>CAXMSB010000330.1:0-21666 GCA_964195615.1 uncultured Granulosicoccus sp.
GACTGTGTGAACCTGTGCGATAGTTTTCCATACCCCCCAGTATAAGGTCCTAAAGGATTCGCCTAAAGGCGAGGGTTTTAGACCCATCGTGGAGACAATAAACGCGGCAGGAACAGAACACGCAGGGAAAGCTACAGCCGAGCGACGTTCGTATGGCGGCTATCGAGTTCTCGAACAGATAGTAGTAATGGCTACGGTAACGATCCACCAACGAGCGATCGGGAAGCGGTTGATCGTCGAGCGTTGTCGGCAACGGTCGCTCTGCGGTGGCTACGAAACGGTCGCCCATTCGGATGCGGAGGCCCGCGATGTGATTGAATTTATCGGAGCCCGCGGCCCGGACGGCACAGATTTCTGAGAATGTATCAACTCCCTCGCCAATCACCACCAGATCGACTGCCGGGTCCAAGAAATCATCGGGAGCAAGGCTCGGATGATGCCCACCCACCACGGTGAGACACTCGGGGCAATGTTTCTTGACGGTTCGCAGCGCCTCGATTGCCGTGTCGACGTGGACGATCTCGGAGGTTACGCCAGCCACATCAGGCTTGAACTGCCGAAGTGTCTCCTCGAGGTCTTCGGTGCGTACCATCATGTCGACGAGCCGTACGTCGTGATCTTGGGAAACGCCCGCGCCCACCAGTTCGAGTCCCAGCGGCTCCACGCAAGCGATGTTCTTCAGCCCGATGGTAAGCGGACCACAGGGAGGATTAATCAGGAGTATCTTCATGACACGTCTCCTGGTGCATACTGCACACTCATTAGCTGATAGCTTCTCGGTTTCTTCTGAATCCTTCGAGGGTTTGGCCGTCGACGCGGCTACTTCAACCGAGGCGGGGGGGCCGACATTTCCGCCAAGGAATCGGCAAACGAACTCATGTCTTTGCCAACAACGTCGCCCACCAGACAATCGATCAGTGCGGGACGCTGTTCGGGAAACCGCTTCACGAACTTCCCAAAACTGAACGTCGGATCGTAGAACGCGGAGATCAATCGCCAGATGACGTCGACGCCATCCCACAGCGGCGTCACGAACGCACCAAGCTGGTCGGCCGACAGGTCGTTCTTTTCCAGCGCCTGGTGGACACAGTCGGCTGCCAGTTCGGCGGAAGCCAGGGCAAGGAACAGCCCCGACGAATAAATCGGATCGAGAAATCCCGCGGCATCGCCGACCATCACCCAGCCGTCGCCGACCACTTCGCGATTGAGATAGGCCAGCTTGCGAAGGCCACGAATTTGGTCAATCTGTTGGGCCTCTTTCAGCAAGGATGCTAGGGGCTGACACCGCTCGACCTCTCGCATGAAGACCGTCTCGAAATCGTTGCTTTCGTCAAACAGATACTCCGGCGCGGCGACGACACCAACACTGACAAGATCATCGGGCAGTGGAATGTACCAGAACCAGCCGCGGTCTTCGATCATGAAGACGGTCGTCTCCCCGGCGTCGATGCCTTCGCGTCGCTCGCCGCCTCGATAGTACGACCAGATCGACGCCTTGTTCAGTTGGGGGATGTCCACCTTCAGACCAAGCTGTTTCCCCAAGACGGTGGCCCGGCCCGAAGCGTCGACGACTACTTGAGACCGAATGGCACGTGGCTGTTCATCTCCGTCGAACTGAACCGTCGCCCCGACCGCTTGCTCGCCTTCGAAGAGCACTTTCTGAACCCGAGCCCCCATGTGGACATCGGCGCCCGCTTCGATCGCAAGATTCAGGCACATTTCGTCGAACTCCGAACGCTCGACCTGCCAAGTCTGAGCACGATCGCCTTCGATCGTTTCCGAGAAGTAAAACGGATCGGCCTCGGCTCCCGATCGACCGACGAAACGAACGCTATGCTTCACCGGAAAGTGGGAAGCCCGCATCTTCGGCAGCAGGCCGAGTCGGTCCAGCGTGCCATACGTCTGCGGGATCAGCGATTCGCCGATGTGATAGCGGGGAAACGTGGAACTATTGAGCACGAGACAGGTGTGCCCCTGCCGCTGCAGCAGGGCGGCCAGCGTCGTCCCGGCCGGTCCGCCGCCAATCACGATGACGTCGTACGACGATGGTTGGTTGTTGGTGTTAATCATCTTGTCGTTTCCTGATCGCAAAGCACTGCCTGATGTCCTTGTTGAAATCTGCTCGCCTCGGCTCATTAGAAACGCAGAGGTCAATAGAAACCAGTGGTGTGTGAAGAGTCGAAAGCTCGAAGCACTGTGCGATTCCGCACACCTGCCTCCGTGCGGGCCAAACTGCCCTCAGCACGGTCCGCTTGGGGCGAACCCTCATCCCTGAGGGGAACGATCGACCCACATTTCCCGAGATACCGTGAGTCGAGCAAAGTTCACTGTAACTGGACAACTGCGGATTCTGAGAAGAAATAGACCAGAACCCCAGATCGAAACGTCATATTGGTGTGGGAGCGCTCCACGGACCAATGTATCGAGGATGACTGCGGTGGCCGAAGACCAGGAACTCGTAGACAGGCTTTGTCAGGGCAATCGCGATGCGCTGCGGCGGATCTACGAAAAGTACAAGGACGACCTGCTGAGCATCGGCGTCTGCATGACGGCCAGTCGGGCGGATGCCGAGGACTCGCTGCACGATGTGTTCGTGTCGTTGGCGAAGAATTCGGGGCGTGTTCGGCCGACTCGCAACCTGAAGGGTTATCTGGTCACGGCAATGGCAAACCGCTCGCGAGATCGGCTTCGCAAGAGAAAACGCGCTCGTGAGGTCGACGAAATAGCCAGCAGGAACGGAGACGAGATGGTCGCAGCCGTAGTCGATCCGGCCGCGGCGCTGGTCGATTGGGAAGCGGACGATCAACTGCATCGGGCGATCGTCGCCTTGCCCGCCGAGCAGCGCACGGTCATTACGCTGCGGCTGCACGGTGAGATGACGTTCGAGGAAATCGCCCAGCAGGAGGGCGTCTCGAGCAACACGATTCGCAGTCGTTACCGGTACGGTCTGGAAAAGCTGCGTTCATCACTAGGCGCGGGAGTGGAACGATGAACCCTACAGACGACTTGGAAGAACGAATCAAGCGGCTGCGAGTGACGACCACCGCCGCGGTTGACCAGCGCATCTTGGCAGGTGCGTCGGCGGCCCTGGAGAATTCAACAATAACCTTGCTCGACGCTAACCGCTCGGGCAAATGGAGAAATATCATGAGCAGCAATTGGACAAGAGTTGCCGCGGCGGTGTTGGTTGTCGCGACACTGGGTATGTTCATGTTCCATCGCCAGATGGCCACGGTGGCTTACGCCCTGGAGCAGACGATCGAGGCGAACCTCGGGCTGCGAAGCATCCATATTCGCATCGAGCCGGCCGAGAGAGGCTTGAGTGAGGCCTGGGCGAGGTTTGGTGAGAACGGCGAACTGCTTCGCCTGCGGATGAGTTTTCCGGATACCGAAGATGGTGCGAAGGAGGTCGTCTGGCAGGAGGACAAGGCCGAGGTGTGGTTCAAGACAAAGAAGGGCGCCACGGTTGTCCACGAGAAAGAAATGCTCAAGCGTATTCCAAAGTTATTGGAAATGTTTGACCCGAAAGTGGCCACGCAGCGTCTCCACGAGGCCCAGGCGAACGGGAAGGTAAGCATTGTGACTCAAGAGCCACTCGAGGAGGGAAAGCCAATCACACTTGAGGTGAGTGTCAACGGTTCCCCGAACCTACGTGAGATCTACCGGATTAATCCGGAGACCAAGCTGGTGGAACAGATCGAGAAGTACCGATTGGACGGCGATGATTACCAGTTGGTGTCGCGTCACGAATATCTGGAGTACAACCAGGAAATCCCGCCGGAGACGTTTGTGCTGGACATTCCTGCCGACGTGACCCGTGTCGATACGACCACGCAGAAAGTCGGTCTCTTCAAGGGCGGCTTGACGGACGACCAAATTGCCGTGAAAGTCGCCCGAGAGTTCTTCGAGGCCCTGATCGCCAAGGACTATGGCAAGGCAGGGATCATTCTGTCGGGGATGCCCGCCTCAAAAATGGAGGAACTGTTCGGCAAGATGGAGTTTCTACGGATCATCTCCGTTGGGGAGCCGACTCCACATCCCGACGCGCGGACGCGGTTCCTGCAAGTTCCGTGCGAAGTCGAGATTCGCGTGGAGGGACAGACGCACGTCAAGACGTTCAGGCCCAACATCCGGGCTGTCTACGGTCAGCCTGATCGCTGGGCGATCGGTGGTGGGATCTGAGCGATTCTCTGGCAACAGACGAGAAGAAGTTCTGACGGCCGCTCAATCCTGCCCGATGGCGGCGAAAGTGCCGAAGTCGGAAAACTGCCCCAGGGTGGACTTCGCTTGCTACAGCAGGGGCCCCAACATGCGGGCGCAGTTCTCCGCGAAGCGCTGCCGCCCCGGACGTCGGTCCCAAGCTTCCAGGTCCATCAGTTCCGAGCGATCGATGTAATCTTGCTGCAGCGCTCGCAGCCGTTTGGCAAAGCCGCGATTGTAGACTGCCAGCGAGATTTCAAAATTCAATCGCATGCTGCGCGGATCAAGATTCAACGAGCCGAACAGGCTCATTTCACCGTCGATCGAAACGCTCTTGGTGTGCAGGAGTCCGCCGTCGAAATTGGCGATGCGGACGCCCGCGCGAAGCAGTTCGCCTTTGAAAGCCTGGCTGGCGTAGCGGACCAGGAGCGAGTCGACCTTGGCGGGCACGATCAACACGACCTTCACGCCCCGGCGGGCTGCCGAGGCGAGCGCGATCCGCAGCGATTCGCTCGGCACGAAGTAGGGGGTCGTCAGCACCAGCTCGCGGCGAGCGGAATAGACGGCCATCAGCAGCACGTCCTCGATCGCTTCGCTGCGGTAGGCGGGGCCGGACGGAAGCACCTGCACCGCACACTCGCCGCGGTGCGGTTGCTCCTCGACGCTTCCCGACTGGCGGAGTTCTTCCAGCGTGCAATGCGTTTCCACATACCAATCGGCCAGAAACGTGACGGCCAGCGATTCCACGGCCGGGCCCTGAACGCGGACCATCGCATCGACCCACTGGCCGACGCCCGCGTCGCGTTTGAAGTAGCGTGGGTCGACCAAGTTCAGGCTGCCGGTGTAGGCCGTCTTGCCGTCGATCACCACTATCTTGCGGTGCATGCGCAAATCGAAACGGACGAACAGCATACGCAACAACCCGCCCGGCAGCGCCGCATGGACGAGTACGCCCGCCTTGCGCATGCGCGTCGCTGGTTCGCTCCGCAAGAACGCCCGGCTGCCCAGCGCGTCGACCAACACGCGGCAATCGACGCCACGCTCACGGGCGCGAATCAGCGCCTCGACGACGTTGTCGGCGGCACCACCCAGATGCCAGATGTAAAACACCAGATGGCAGGTCCGCTCGGCCTGGTCGATGTCTTCGACGAGTCGTCGGAAGACCTCTTGCCATTGGTCGATCAGTTCCAACTGATTACCGGGTTGCGTGGGCAACCCCAAGGTCTTCTGGGACAACAGCGAAAGGGGCTCGCATTCGACTCCCAGTTGCGACCAATTCACGGGGAGTCGTCGAGCTGTTTCTTCGAGCCACTCGCGAATGGGAGGGAACAAATCGACAAACCGACGCACGCGGCGATGCCCGATCCGGAGCTCCCCCATCAGCAAGTAACCCAGGGGACCCACGATGGGAAACACAAAGATAATCAAAATCCACGCCAGCGATTCGCCGACGCCCCGTCGACGCATGATCACCCGGACCGCCAGTGCAAATTGCAACACCAGATGCGCAAGCAACGACACAAAGAAGAGCCAGTGGTCTTCGAATTCCCAGTTCTGTGCGGCGATTAGCATGACGAATCGACCTGGATGCACGGGGTAACCTATTTAGGAGATGATATCAAAATCGGCCACCAGCGGCAGATGGTCGGACGCCTGATGAGCCAACTGGCTGCGACTGGCGAACGCGTGGTCCAGCTGCAACGGGCCGCGATAAAAAATACGATCCAAGGAACTTACCGGAACCATCGCCGGAAATGTGCGAATCTTCTGGCCTACCGACGAAAAACCTTGCGAAAACATAACCCGTTTGCCCAAATTGCCGAATACGTCATTGTAGTCGCCCCCGACTACCAGGGGTAACCTCCAAGCGACGTGGGCCAGTGGATGTCGTTTCAACAGCCGACGCAGTTGCAGCTGTCGCTCCATGCTCGACAGCCCCAGATGCACGTTGACCACCAGCAGCGACCGCCGATGGCCGCCCACCGGCACTCGGCAACGAACGACCAAGGCGCGCCGCCGCTTTTTCAGCAGTATCGTCAGATCGATATGATCCACGCTGGTCAAGGGAAAACGACTCAGCACGGCATTGCCGTAGTGGCCACACTTCAAATGAACGTTGCGTTGGTAGGCCCGGTGAGGCAGACCGATTGCCTCGGCCAGTAGGTCGACCTGGCGATCGTGGCGCGAGCGGGGCACGCCGTCGTCGACTTCCTGCAACAGTGCGATGTCCGGCTGGCAATGCCGAAGCACCTCCACCACACGCTCCAAGCGATAGCGCCGATCCGCGCCACCGATACCCTTGTGGATGTTGTAGGTAACCAGTCGCAGTTTTTCGGACATCGCCGCTGGTCGGTTGAACAGAGGGAGTGGAAGGACAAGATAGGGCCCATTGTACCAGAAGTGACACCTTGTGTGAGCCGCTGGCGCTAGCCACGGGTAGCGGAGAAGCCCGGGGTCACCCGACGCTAGCGCGTACGGCTCACTAAGCGGCTTTACGGGGCGATGCTTCGGAGGTGTCCGCTGAAATCGTCTGCCTCCGCTTACGGCTCAGGTGGTTGGCCCAGTCGAGCAGCCCGGGAAGGAATCGCTTGCCATAGTGAGCCAGTTGTGCATAAGGTTGCGCAATGTCTACCGCGCGGTTGCGATGGATCGACTTCACCGCCCGGGCGGCGATTCTTTCAGGCGTGGTGAGCATCCACTGCGGCGGCCGTTTGTTCTCCTGGCGATCCGTGCCCAGCGGGGCGGTGTCGAACAAATTAGTGTCGACAAAGCCGGGGCAGAGTGCGGTTACGCCCAGCCCACGGCGGCCATACTCGGCTCGCAGCGATTCGCTGAAACCGACCAGACCAAACTTGCTAGCCGTGTAGAGCGCCAGCTTTCGCGTGCCGACGAGGCCGAAGAAGCTGGCCACGTTTAGCACATGGGCTTCGGGTTGTGCCAACAGAGTTGGCAGCAGCTCGCGAGTGAACTGGATTGGGGCATGTAGGTTAATCGCCAACAGCCGGTCGGCATCGATGGCCGACATCTTGTCGGTGTCGCCGTAGTAGGTGATGCCGGCGTTGTTTACGAGGATGTCGATCTTGCCCCAACGAGCCAGCGCATCGGCGACGCTGCGGGTGATGTTTGTCGGCTGACTGACGTCGCAGTAGTTTCCGAGGGCGTTGACCCCCTCGCTTTTCGCTGACGAAACGACACTGGCCAGGCCGGGCTCATCGACGTCGAGCAGATAGAGATGAACGCCTTCGTGTGCCAATCGCAGAGTGATCGCCCGGCCGATGCCCGAGGCCGCGCCGGTGACCAAAGCGTTCTTGTGGCGAATCGTTCGCATGCGGTTTCCCGAGGATTACGCTACGCGTCGCAGCGGCAAGATAGTTTCCTCGCCCAGCGTCTCGGCGTCGACCGAACGGCTGAGCTGATAGCGGTCTTCGCCCCTCAGCACAGTCACGCCCCAATGGTCCAGATGGTATTTTCCGCCGTTGTACACCGAGCGATAGTATTTCTTGTTGTTGGGATACACGGGGATGTTCGTCGGGATGACGCGGATGTTGAACGCCAGGCGATGCCGGTCGGTGATGTTCGGCGGCGAGCCGTGGATGCAGCGTTCGGTGAAGATCACAAACTGGCCCGACTTGACCGGCAACGTCACCAGCTTCTCGGGGTCGCGGTCGTACTCGAGCGTGTAATTGGCGTTGTAAAAACCTTCTTCTCCGCCGAAGTGGATCGTTCGAATCTGATCGTGGCTGCCGCGAACAAATTGCAGACAGCCGTTCTCGGGTACGGCATCGTCGACGGCGACCCAGACGGTGAGCTGAAACATCTCTTCGGTGTTCGGGGGGAAGATCGCCGGGTCGAGATAGTCTTCGACCATGAACGTGCTGGCCTGATGACTTTGAATCGCCGGTGAATGGGGCGGCTTGAAGAACATTTGCGACCGCCAGCACAACAGATCGGGACCCAATAGCTGGGCGACTCGTTCCGTAATGGCCGGGTGGGTCATGTGGTTCCACAGTCGCGGCATCTCCAGGTGCCGATCGCGCGGAGTGCAGAAACCGTAGGTCTGCGACTTCGTGTGCTCAACCGCTAACATGTCGTGGCGGAAGTCGGCCATCTCTTCAGTGCTAAACGCATCCAGCGGGCCGATGAAGCCGTCTTCGTGGAACTGGCGAAGCTGCTCGGTTGTGAATCGGTATTGCGGCGCGACCTGGGCCTTTGGCTCGAACGACGTGGGCATGTTGAATTCGCATGGCTCATCGATGTAGGCCCGGGTAACTCCCGAGCGGATCAACGTCCAGAACATCTTGTAGTGCCAGTGAGTGACAATCGAGCGCAGCGCACGAGGCAGGATCCGGCGAGGCAGTCTGAGTGCCTTGTACGCCATCAGCAGGCACAACGAGGGGACGATTATCAACCGTTGCCAAAGGGGACGGATCTTCGGGTGCAGATTCATCGTGGTTTTGATCTCAAATGTTGGAGACTTGTCTGGGTTTCAGCTACCAGAGACGCGACTCGGCACGGGTCTTGGGGCAACCTTGCGGGTCGCGCAACCTTGTGGGATTATCGGATGGGCCTGCTCGAAGGGTTCAACCATTCCCGCCGGAAAGCCCTGCAGGTGTTGCTAGCGGCGGTATTTTGCCGTCGCGGCCCGCTGTCTGATGTGTACGCCCCCAAGTCTCTTCCAGAACACATTTTGGTTTTGCTAGCAGCCGTGGTAGAATCGGGGGCGTCTCTTTTCTCCCGTCGCAGGTTTGCCACCATGACGTCTGGTTTGCCAAATTCGCATCGAGAGCCCGGTGCCGACGCTGCTGCCAGCAAAGCTGAGCAGAAGGCTGTCGAGACGTTCACCATCGACGTGTCGGCTGGCCACCAGACCGCAGCGACCTCCCGTCGCAAGCGTCGTGCCAAAAAGGCGGGCGCCGACCGTACTCTTCCTGAAGCGAAAGGGCCAGTCGGCGCGAAACGCAACCGCGCCGCGCCTACGGCAGGGCCGCACTTCTCCTCGGAGCGTGCTTCCCAGCGTTCCCTCGATCCCGACGCTTCTGCCCCAGAGCCCACCAGCCGTGGCGGAACGCCTTCCTGGCTGGTGAGTCTCGCGGTCCATGCGGTGATCCTGTTGCTCCTGAGTTTCTTTTCCTTGGCTTCGCTCCAGCAGGAAGACTTTGGACTTTGGGCGAGCACCGCGCCTCAGGAAGTTGTCGACGAGTTCGTCGAGATTGAGATCGATCCCAGCGTCGACTTCGAATCGCTCGACACGGAGTTGCCCACCGAGTTGGAAGACCCGGGCACGGCGTCCTTCGGCGACTTGTCGGCCGAATCGGAACTGTCGGACCTGTCGCACAGCACGATGTTGGCGGGCGACAATTTGGGCGAGTGGGGTTCGCTCTTCGGTGAAAGCGGCAGCGGCCTGGGCGACTTGGGCGAAGGCGCCGGCGGCGCGATGACCAGCTTTTTTGGCACGCAGGCCAGGGCGGGGCGGATCGTTTTCGTGATCGACAACACGGGCAGCATGAACTACGGCGGCCTGGAGACGGTGATTGTCGAGCTGTTGAAGAGCGTCGATTCGATGAGCCCGCGGCAACAGTTCTACGTGCTCTTCTTCAGCGATCAGGTCTATCCGTTGTTCCATCCGCGGTCGCAGACGAACTTTGTGCGGGCCACCGAAGAAAACAAGCAGATGCTGCGCCGCTGGCTCGATACGGTGGAAATCTGTACGGGCGGAGTCTGGCAGTTGACACAGTCGTTGACCCTAGCCTACGAGTTGAAGCCGGATGTCGTTTACTTGCTGTGTGACGGTCGAGATTGGGACCTAGTACGAGCCAGCTACAAAGTGGAGGCCGTCAGGCTCTTGAGAACGACGGCCAATCCACTTGGCATCCCCGTTCACACGCTGGGGATGGGATGCAAGACCGACGGTGATCGCGAGAACCTGGCAACCGTCGCCCGAGTGAACTTCGGAACTTTTCGCGAAGTGGAGGTGACTCCCGCCTTGGTCGAGATTGCCAGACAGCGAAATCGACCCTACCACAACAAGGGTCCGGGCGAGGTGTGGGGTACCGAAGTTCTAAACCGCAAGACGCTCGGCGAATAGCCGGCCAGAATTGAATGCGATGAGAAGCGGGCCCTGCGGAAAAAAAGCGGGCCTCGAACGAGCCAAATACGATTTGACCAAGCAAAACGGTCAGGGGCAATTCAACCGGTTCGCCACAGTTCGTTCGAGGCCCCGCGGGCCAGCGAATTGAATCAGCCGCTGTCGGCTTGCAGACCACCTCGGGATTCCCTTCCTTGAGAATCTCGAAATGCTGCCCCAACAAAGCTGATGAGGCGGCTTTCGCCTCGAACCTCTGTAGGGCACTTCATGTGCCGGTATCCCCGATTGCCGCGGCGGATCGGCTCCCAGAAGATCGTCGGAAACACTTGGCAGAGAAAGAGTTAGTGTGAGACGCCGCCAGCCATTTGGGCGGTGGTCGTCCGATCGGGCGACTCGTAGGCTGTAGCTTGCTGCTTGAGCAGAATGGCGCATTCTCGACTCGAATGTCTCGATCGGCCACAGTCGGTAAGAGTTAGGCTCTGAGGGGTGTTGTTGAGGGCGATAATCGTCTCATATTGCGAAACGGGGTATCGAGGAATTGTCCTAACACGTTTAATTGGCAGTAGTTGGGTTGATCGCGTTGCGAAACCGCAAGCGAGCCAATTCGGTTGCGGGTGTTGCCGGCGTGAACGGCCCGAGTTTGGGGCTCGGTCTCGATTCGAGACTGCTCATTCCGCGGTATCTCGGAACCCGGCCCCCACGTAGTTCGTAACCAGTAATGGAGTTATATTGCCCGCTCGGCGATGGTTATTCCAAGGTTCAATGTCCAGGAAGGATACCCCCAGTGCCCAATTATCCCGCTGAAATTGGCCCGCTTCGCTGCGGCAGCGATCACCCCCTGCTGTGGATTGCCGGACCGTGCGTGCTGGAAAATCTGTCGGCGGCACTGGAAATTGCCGAGGAGCTACAGCGGGTGGCCCAGCTGTTGTCGGTGCAGTTGGTCTTCAAAGCCTCGTTCGACAAGGCCAACCGCACGAGCAGCGGCGCCTACCGGGGCCCCGGTCTGACCGAGGGCCTGAAGACGCTGGCCGAAGTTCGACGGGAGACCGGGTTGCCGATCACCACCGACATTCACGAATCGACGCAGGCCGCCGCCGCGGGCGAGGTTTGCGACTTGCTGCAGATCCCGGCGTTTCTGGCCCGGCAGACCGATTTGCTGGCCGCCGCCGCGCGAACCGGCAAAGCGGTCAACGTGAAGAAGGCCCAATTCATGGCCCCCGACGACATGCGACACGTCGTGCAGAAACTCATCGACGCCGGTTGCGAAAACATTATGCTGTGTGAACGGGGCACCTTCTTCGGCTACGGCAAACTTGTGAACGACATGCGCGCGATCCCGCAGATGCAGGAGCTTGGCGTGCCGGTGGTGTTCGACGCGACCCACAGCGTTCAAGAACCGGGCGGATTGGGCGGCGCGACGGGGGGCAATCGAGCCATGGTCGAACCATTGGCTCGCGCGGCGCTGGCGCTCGGCGCCGAAGGCCTGTTCACCGAGACGCATCCCAACCCCGACCTTTCGCCCAGCGACGGCGCCAACATGATTCCCCTCGGGCAAATCGAAGACGTGATGCGCCGACTGCTGGTGATCCACCAGGCGACTGCCAACCTTGTCGAGACCCACTGTGACTGATTCGAGAGTATTTCTTATTGGCGATTTCCTGCTGGTCGCTCTGTTGCTGACGGCCGTCGGCTGCGATGGCAAGTCTTCGCCGAGTGTCGACAGGGGCGGCAGCGGTTTTCTCGAGGATTCGCGGCACGACACCTCGGCCGTGCTGGTCGATTCGATTTCCCGCACTCTCAATCACCTGCCTGAAGAGGTCGTCACCGAACTGACGCCTCCCAAGGTGATTCTCGACGACAGCAGAAGTGCCGACGGCCAGAAAGTGTTGGCCGTGTTGGACGTCACCCCCGAAGTACCCGACGGCCCCTTCAATTATCTCAGTGTGCCTGAAGGCAACGCCAACTTTCGCACCTTGGGAGTCCGGGCGGGCGACATTGTTCGCTACTTCGTCAGCTACGATCAGGAGGATCTGGAGCACGGTTTCGAGAACGTCACCTATCTGGAACTGACCGTGAGGCGGCTTGATGCGAACAATCCACAGAATGCTTTGATCGTCGAAGGGGGACTTACCGGACGTGTGGAGATCCCGCATCGCATCGAAATCTGGCGAATCTCCGACAAGCGGATGAACGAAATCCGTGTGAGGCTGATGCGGTACGTCCAAAAGCCGAGAACCCTCGTCGGATGGGAGCCCGGCCCCGACGAAACGGCGTTGGTGCAACTGGTGGATCGGCTTAATCAGTGGTGGCGGAATCTTCCCGAGTCGGACGATTCGTGGCAGGCTGATCCGCTCGTCGAGAAAATCCCCGCCGAAATTCGCGAAGCTGATACGCTGTTCCCTTTGCTCGCCGGCAACTCGCTGGCCGAGAACGGTTTCGAGGTTTGGGAAGGCCGCCTCTTGCAAGAGGCGATTTGGCTCCGCGACATCTCGACCTGGGCCAGGGCCGACGGGCTCTCTGACCTGGAGGTCGCCAGCGCGTTGTTCGATTGGACGGTGCGCAACATCCAGCTCGACATACCCTCGAATGCAGTTATCATCCATCACCCGTGGCAGGCTCTGATGTACGGCCATGGCACGGCCGAACATCGAGCCTGGGTTTTTGCCGAGTTGTGTCGCCAGCAGCAGCTCGACGTTGTGATGCTAGCCATGGAAGATGAAAAGGACGAACCGAAATGGTGGCTGCCGGCGTTGGTGAGTGAAGGTAAGCTGTATCTGTTCGACACGCGTTTGGGGCTGCCGATTCCCGGCGCAGCCGCCGGCAGCGTGGCGACCCTCGCCGAGGTGGTCGCCAATCCCGAGTTGCTCGATCAGCTCGCCGTCGAAGGGGCCGACGCCTACCCGATTTCGTCCGAAGCGTTTCAGCAGGACGGCGGGCCGCGGGTGACCGCCTGGCTGGTGGCGTCGCACCTGCAACTGTCACGGCGCGCGGCCATGTTGCAGCAGACCCTCGAAGGCGAAAGATTTGTCGTACTTGCGGCCGACTGTCGGCGCGTCGCCGAGGACTTGGCCAAGATTCCCAACATTGCCGAAGTCGGGCTTTGGACCCTGCCCATGCGTTCGCTGCAGGAGGAATACAACCTGCCGCCCGAGGCGCGCTTGCTCGCGGCTCAGCGATTCCTGATCTTCGCCCAACGGCCCCAGTTGTGGAAAGCACGGGTGCTGCATTTTCAAGGAAACAAAGATATCCCCTTGGAAGAGCGCAGCGATCCACTTGCGCAGCCCAACTTGGGCCACCGTGCGGCAACTCGGCTCTACCAGAATCCGGGCGTGCGTCCCAGCGAGAAAGTGCTACGCACCCTCGAGCCGGCCCAGCAGGCGATCTATCGCATGTCGAAGGCGGACGCGAGTTATTGGCTGGGCCTGTTGAGCTACGATGTCGGCAAATACGAGGTAGCCGTCGATTGGCTCAAGACGCGCACGCTCAAGGCAACTCCCAACGGCCCCTGGACCGCCAGCGCACGCTACAATTTGGCCCGCACTTACGAAGCCTTGGGGGAAGTGGCCGAGGCGATCGACTTGTTCCAGAAGGACGACTCCCCCCATCGCCACGGCAACCTGCTCAGGGCTCGGCAGCTTCGCGAAACGCTTGAGTCGACCGAGTGAGCGGGGAAGGTCCACGGATAGCGAACCGCGCAACCGGTATTATCGTTAGCCTGCTCGCTCCCTTTGCAGTAATCCTCCGATCTAGATAGGTAACGGTCAGGCCGCCCTCGAAGCCTGCCATCCGCCGCCAATCCAAGAATCGTTGTGATGCTCACTCGACGCGAGGTGCTTGCTGCCGGGGCGACTCTGCTTGCCGCCGGCCTTCCCGCCGCACCGCTTTACGCCGACCGCGTGCAGCAGTGCGGAGGACGCCGCATCGCCTATCGCGAATACGGCGACCCGCGCGGCCAGCTCGTGTTTTACTTTCACGGCACGCCCGGCTCTCGGCTCGAGGCGGCGCTCATTGCCGGCGACGCCTGTGCGGCTGGTATTCGATTGATCTCAGTCGATCGGCCGGGACTCGGCTGTTCGGCGCATTATGAATGTCGCCGCGTGCTCGATTGGCCGTGCGACGTCGAGCGGTTGGCCGCCACGCTCGGATATGCCGACGCCCCGTTCGGCATCATTGGCATGTCGGGCGGTGCGCCGTATGCCGCTGCGTGTGCCTTGAGATTTCCGCAACGGCTCACGCACGTCGCGATCGTCTCCGGCCACGCCCCGATGTGCGCTCCCGGCGTCTGCCCCGGCGACCAGGACAAACTCATTGAGCTGATCGCGCGACGCCAACATTTGGGGAAGACGGCGTTCAAACTCATCGACCGCAAGCTCGACCGCAAGCCCGACAAGGTCGTCGACATGGTGACCAAGAACTGGACCGCGGCCGATAAGAAGCTGGTGCTCTGCAATCCGCGGCGGTATCGGCAGTTGGTCGCCAACCTGAACGAGGCGGGCCGTTGTGGTCCCGAGGGCATCGTGACCGATATTCGCCTGCTGGCCTGCCACTGGGGTTTTTCGTTGTGCAAGATTCACGGTGTGCCGGTCTCAATCTGGCAGGGCGGCTGCGACCGCATCGTTACGCCCTCAATGGGCCGCTATTTTCACCGTCAGATCGCCGGTAGCGAGCTGATCCAAGACCGACGAGCCGGTCACGTCACGATGCTCAAGTGGCACGCTCACGACATCTTCTCAAGATTTGGCACCGAATCTGCTGCGGCTGCCAGTTGATAGCCATGGGCGGAAGCCGATGGTACGATTCCTGGGTGGGGGACTGCAGAGCCGAATGCCCTTGCTGTCATCCTGAGGTCTACCGAAGGATCTCCTTCGCCCAGGCAACCTGGGCGGCGACGGAGATTCCTCGGCAGACCTCGGAATGACACTCTTTCGACTCTGCTGTTCTCAAAGGAAAGACCGGTCATGGCCAATCGCGAAACACTCGGCGGTGTGATACACACCTACCAAAAGTACGATCCGCGCCGCTTCCCCAGCCCGACGCAGCCGCCGCCCGATTTGGTCACCTCGGCGTTCGATCATCTGATGATGTTTGGCGAGCATCGTGAGTTGACCGAGGCAGAGCTGGCCCGCGCCGTGCGGATTGATCCCAGCCAGATCGCCGGCCTGGGGCCGAGCCTCGACGCACTGCTGGCGATGCTTCGCGAGCGGAAACGAAAACTTCTTGAGCGTTACGAAACTCGCAAGGTCCGTCAACTTGCGCACAGCGCATTCGTGGAACATGCCCAAAGCGTCGTCCCGCCCGAGGCCCACCGCCAGCGGTTTCACGACGCGGTGCGCGACGAGCAGCTCCGCGAGTTGGAACGGCTCTGGTACGCCACCGGCAGCGACAGCTCGCCATTTGCCCGAGCGTTGGTGGGGCTGATCGAAACGCTGGGCGACAAGTACCAAGTCGAACAATTGGCCGCCGAGTACACCTTCACCGGACGCCAGCCGATGACCGTGCCGCAGGCCCTCGACATCAAGGAAGAGCTGGAGCGGATTGACGAGTTGATTCGGCAACTGGAGGAAGCCCGCGAGACGGCTCAAATTGGCCTCGTCGACATGGAAGCCCTCGCCGAGTTTGCCGAGCCGGGCGACATCGACCAACTCAGCGCCCTGCAGCAACAGGTGCAAGACTACCTGCGCGAAATGGCCGAACAACAAGGTCTGGAGCAACGGGGCGAGCAGTACCGAGTGACACCCAAGGCTTACCGCATCTTCCAAGCAAAACTCATCGATCGGCTGTTCAGCGAAATCGAGGCCTCGCGGAGCGGTCGGCACCAGGGACCGATCGTTGGCGAGGGCACCGTCGAAACCCAGGCGACCAAAGACTACGAGTTCGGTGATTCGATCACGCACTTGGACATCCCCGGCACATTTATTAACGCGCTGGTGCGGCAAGGCCCCGGGTTGCCAATCCGTTTGTCGCCAGACGACTTGCAGATTCACTCCACGCGGAACAATCCCAAGTGTGCCACCTGCGTGCTGATGGACATGAGCGGCTCGATGCGTTACGACGGGCAGTACATTAACGTGAAGCGGATGGCGCTCACCTTGGAAGGGCTGATCCGCAGCGAGTTCCCCGGCGACTATCTGCAGTTCGTCGAGCTGTTCAGCTTTGCCAAACCGGTCGAGCGGGGCCGCATCGTCGAGCTAATGCCCAAGCCGGTCACGGTGTTCGACCCGGTAGTACGACTGCGGGCCGACATGAGCCGCGACGACATCAGCGAGCATCAAGTCCCGCCGCACTTCACGAACATCCAACACGGCTTGGCCACGGCCCGTCGTCTGCTGTCGACTCAAGACACGCCGAATCGGCAGATCGTGCTCATCACCGACGGTTTGCCGACGGCCCACTTCGAAGCCGAGATGCTGTACCTGCTGTACCCGCCCGATCCGCGAACCGAATCTGCCACGATGCGCGAAGGGCAGCTCTGCCACCGCGAAGGGATCACGATCAACCTGTTCCTACTGCCGAGTTGGTCGCAAACCGAAGACGACGTCCGCTTCGCCTACCGCCTGGCCGAGTCGACCCAGGGTCGGGTCTTCTTCACCGCCGGCAAGGACCTCGACCGCTTTGTCATCTGGGACTATCTCCAGCGCCGCCGCGATATCGTGGCTTGAAGCAGCACAGCCCAGCCGAGTTGCAGCCAGGCGCAAGGTACCTCGTGTGAGCTGCTGGCGCTAGCCACGGGTGCGGAGGGGCAAGATGTCGCCCGAACTCACCCGACGCTAGCGCGTACGGCTCACTGCTTGGCAACCTTTGTGCAATCGAAGTGCATCGAGGGTGACGGGCGCAAATGGGTGTTATCCTGAGAACACAAGCGATAAGGCGACGTTCGCCCGAGGTATCTTGCCTCGGCCGGTTTCGACCAGCAAGCGTAGACGATGGGGTTCAATAGCTGTGCGGTCATCGGTAGAATGCCTCCGACTGTTCAGCGGCTAGAACCCCGACCAAATCTCATCTCTATGATATTCAATTCCTTTACGTTCCTCGCCTTTTTCGCCGTTGTCCTTGCGCTCCATAACTTGCCGCTGCCGTGGCGCTGGAAGAAGATCAATCTGATCGGCGCCAGTTACCTATTCTACGCGGCCTGGAATCCACCGTTTGTGATCCTGCTCTGGATGTCGACGATCACCGACTGGTTTGTGGCCCGACGGGTCGATGTGGCCACGTCGCAATGGAATCGACGCGGTTGGTTGGGGGCAAGCTTGGCCGTCAATTTGGGGCTGCTGGGCTTCTTCAAGTACGGCACTTTCCTGCTTGACAATTGGGTCGCTCTGCTTGGCTCCCTGGGGATTCCATTCACGGCGGCTCGACCAGACATTATCCTGCCGGTGGGCATTTCGTTTTATACTTTTCAGACACTCTCCTATACGTTGGATATTTACTTTCGCCGTGCACGCCCCTGCAATTCGTTCGTCGATTTTGCCCTTTATGTGACGTTTTTTCCTCAGCTTGTAGCGGGTCCCATAGTCCGCTCGTCACAGTTTCTGCCACAGTGCAGCGAGCCCCGCGGCGCATCGATTCCAAACATCGCTTGGGGAATGATGTTGTTGGTGATCGGATTGTTTCAGAAAGTAGTGGTGGCGGACGGCCTGCTCGCTCCAACGGTGGAATGGGTTTACGATGGAAGCTGGTCGCCAGATACCTGGAGCGCCTGGTGCGGCACGCTCGCCTTCGCGGGCCAAATACTTTGTGACTTCTCGGGCTATTCAAGCTGTGCGATTGGCGTGGCTATGTGCTTAGGATTTAGGATCCCAGACAATTTCCGCGCACCTTATGCCGCCATTGGATTTGCCGACTTCTGGCGGCGCTGGCACATCTCTCTTTCATCGTGGTTACGCGATTATCTGTACATTCCGCTAGGTGGGAACCGTCGTGGAGCCAGAAGGACACATGTCAATCTGATGCTCACGATGTTAATCGGAGGTCTTTGGCACGGAGCATCCTGGACTTTCGTATTCTGGGGTGGTCTGCACGGTTTGTATCTGGTGGCGGAACGAATCCTACGCAGGGTGTTCGCCAGTCGAGTGGGTCCCGTCGGTCCTCCCATGCGATTTGTGCTGATGATTGTTACGTTTGTATTGGTATGTTTCACGTGGGTGTTCTTTCGCGCCAAGACATTCGAAAACTCTTTCGTCGTTTTTGCAGCGATGCTGGGAACCACTCTCGATAATGCGCGTCCATTGATAAGCACTCTAAACAGCTGGATCGTGCTGCTAACGGTAGCCGCAATAGTCGCATCCCATTGGTTGCTCCGTGATACCTCCTTGGAGCAGATCGTCGAACGCCTTCCTTGGTGGCTCACTGCGCTAGCAATTGCCTTGATGACGATGTTTATCTTCACCATGCCTGGAGAGGATCGTGCCTTCATATACTTCCAGTTCTGACCGAATCCCCTCAATCCCGCACGGAAGAATCTGGCCGCTGGCGCTGGCGATGGTCGTCTTGGCGGTGGTCGGCGTGGAAGTCTTTTGGCGCATGCAGGGGCATCGTGCGTCGATGACCGACGATCCCACCTGGTGGGCCATGCACCGGCAAGCCGTTTCGCAAGAGGATGTGGTCGTGGTGATCGGGGCTTCGCGGACCCAACTCGGTATTTCGTCGTCGGTGTTTCACCTGAGGTTTCCAAAACGCCCGCTCCTACGCTTGGAGATCGCGGGCAAGGGCTCGTTCGAGCTACTGCAGGATCTGGCAGAGGATGAGTCATTCCAAGGTCTGATCATCTGTTCCGTGGCGCCTTCGGGTGACGTGGGACGTTCGACGATGTCCGAATATTTGGACGTTTCCCGAAATCGGATTTCGCTCGATCGACGTGTCAATCGTGCGGCGTCTGCTTGGCTACAGGATAAGCTGGTTTTTCTCAGTGCCGAAGTTGGTTCGCTCGCTGTGATCCGCCATGTGATCGACACTGGCCGGTTGCCCTTTCCACGCTATATTGCCACCCACTATGACCGGTCGCGCTCGGCCGATTTTACTCTCTGGCGAGGCCCAGACAGTCCCGAAATCCGGCAGCGACGGGTGCTCAGATGGGCGCAGAAGTGGGGCATCTCGGACGTGCGCGCTTGGGCCAAGCGCACAAGCCAAGTGGAACCCCTGGTACGACGCATCCAGCAGCGCGGAGGCAACGTCGTATTCCTTGCTATGCCGATTACGGATGCGTTCTTGACGATGAACGAGCGCGTCTACCCGAAAGCCAAGTACTGGAACAGATTCGCCGCGGAGACGAACGGCGTGCCTGTGCACTATCTTGATGTGCCTGCCATGCGAGATCTAAACTGTCCAGACTCATCGCATCTGGACGAACGCGATTCGCCGCGATTCACCCGGGCGTTACTCGACGAACTCAATCGCCGCGGCGTTATCAAGAATGTCGAGCGTCAGGGGAAGAGCGGATAGAGCGGAGCCGACGTCTCTCATTACTGGCCCTTTGGTCCCCAATCGCTGAAACCTTATCTGAGGCGGCGCCAAGGGTGTTGTGCCGCGGGAACGGGCGGTATGATGGAGGACGTCCGGGGAGTTTTCCCCCGGCCGCTTTTCTAGTGCCAAGGGAGAATCGTCATGTCGAAACGTCACTCCGCCGCGCCATCTCGTCGAGAATTCATGAAAACCGCTGCCGCGGGGTCTGCCGTGGCGCTGGCCGCGCCGGCGATTGTCACGGCTAAGAAAACCGACGGCCAGGTGATCATTGGCTCGGGCGATTACCAGTACGAAGTGAATCACCAATGGGCTCAGTTGCCGAGCAGGTATTCGTGGCAGACGACGCACGACGTGGCGTTCGACAGCGAGGGCCTACTCTACGTCATTCAGGAAGGCCGGTTGGACCAGGACCGGCATCCCTCGATTTTCGTTTTCGACCAAGAAGGCAAGTACGTCCGCTCGTTCGGCAGCGAGTTTCAGGGCGGCGGGCATGGGCTCGATATTCGTCAGGAAGATGGACAAGACCTCATCTATGTCTGCGCGTATCAGCAACAGCGATCCTTTGCGAAACTTGATACCCGGGGCGAGCAGCTCTGGCGCAAAGGGGCGCCTATGGAGAGCGGGGTCTATGCCGAGGGCGAAGACAAGTTTCCTCGGGAAGAAGACGACAACCCTTGGGGACGCGATCGGTTCTGTCCCACGAACGTCGCCTTTCTGCCCAACGGTGATTTCTTTTTGATCGACGGCTACGGCGCCTATCGCATCCATCGCTACGATCGGGACGGCAACTGGCTGAGCATGTTCGGTGAACCTCTCAGCGACGAAAACGATCGGGCGGACGGCAAGTTCAAGCTGCCGCATGGCATTTGGATCGACGACCGCGGCAAGGAACCGCTGGTGGTGGTGGCCGACCGGGAGTTCGATCGGCTGCAGTGGTTCACGCTCGACGGCGAGCATCGCCGCACCCAGGATGGATTTCTCTGGCCGGCAAACATCGACGTTTACGGCGAACTGCTGCTAGTGCCGGAGCTCTTCGCACGCGTCACGTTGCTGGGCAAAGACAACGAAGTGGTCGCCCGGTTGGGCGTCGATACCGACCGGATCGTCCAGGACAACAAAGAGACGGGCGGATACTCGATCCGGGCCGACGAGTCGAAATGGCTGCCGGGCAAGTTCATTCACCCACACGACGCTTGCTTCGACAAGGACGGCAACATCTTTGTGGCCGAGTGGGTGGCGAGTGGTCGGGTGACCAAGCTCACTCGGGTGTAATCAGCGGCGGGCGCTGAGATCGCGGATGCGGATGTTGCGCCAGCGGACCTGCTTGCCCGCCAATTCGTCGGGAACGCTGTGAACCTGGAATCCGATCAGGCCGCTGGCGTCGACGTCATCGGTGATGTCGGATATCGGCACGCCGTTGATCCAAGTCTTGATCGAATTGCCGCGGGCCTCGATGCGATAGTGGTTCCACTCGCCCCGCTTGAACGCTTGGCGTGCCGCCTGGTGGTCTTCTCCCTCCAGGTTGTAGAGCCAACCGCGGCGGGCTTCGTCGTAGATGCCGCCCGAAAAGGCTTGATCACTAGGGTCGATCTCCACCTGGTAGCCATGCACCCGGCCGGCCGGAATCTTCTTGCCTTCCGATTCCGTCTGCTTATCGTAAACGTGGCTGCGGATTTGGATGCCAGAGTTGAGCGCGTCGTCGACCTTCAGGTCCAACTCCAGGATAAAGTCGCCGTAATCGCGTGGCGGGCAGAGAAAGCTGTTGGGCGTTTTGGCAACTGAGGCGCCAACAATCGCGTTGTCTTCGATCGTGTATTTCGCCTCGCCGCCGTGCTGCACCCAGCCGTCCAGCGATTTGCCATCGAACAACGGTACAAAACCGGATTCCGCGGCAGGGCAGGGCAGGGCCGCGACGAGAACCA
>CAXMSB010000331.1:0-36257 GCA_964195615.1 uncultured Granulosicoccus sp.
CCCACGATGGCACCATCGACGACCGCGTAGGTCGCCTTGCCGCCGTGCTGCACCCAGCCGTCCAGCGAATTTCCATCGAACAACGGCACAAAACCGGATTCCACGGCAGAGCAGGGCAGGGCCGCAACGAGAACCAAGAGACTAACTAGAACGATGGAAGCGGAGGAACGATTCACGGCAGCCCAATCATGCTTGAGAGAATAGAGGGTGACAGCAGCGCGTACCATTCTGGTGGAATGCTTCGTGGCGTGCAAGCGGCTCAGCAGCAACCGTCGCCGCCGCAGCAATCGCCATCCGGCAGTTGGGTGGCGTCGAAGTCTTGCCCTTTCGTCACGCGCGGCGGGCGAACCGCGTTGCGGTGGCAATCGTATTCGGGCGCATCCTCGACGGGCACCGCCTGGTAGGGCGGCACGGGGGTGATCTGCTCGGCATAGGGCTGCCGGTTGTAGATGGCGTACGTCTTGCCGCAGACGGCGGTGCGCTCGCCTCGGCGGAGGACGTGCCCGTCGTCGTCGACCACCTGTCGCCACGGCCCGTTGTAGATGACCGCCTGCCGTTGGTCGAGACAGGGGCCTTCCTTGCCCTTGTAGGCGCGAACCGTCAGGCTGCGAAAATCGATGCCCTCGACCGTGGCCCACGCTTCATCTTGACGTTCGAGAATCTCGATGCCGTAGAAGCCGGCGTCGGCAAACGCGTCGAGAAATTTCGATTCGACGAACGCGCCGCTGATGCAGCCGCTCCACAGACGCGGATCGTTTTGCAAATGCGTTGGCACGGGCTCGTCGCAGACGATGTCGCTGATCACCGCCCGCCCGCCTCGCTTGAGCACGCGGAACAGTTCCGCGAACAATTGCCGGCGATCGGCGTTGGAGACCAGATTCAACACGCAATTCGAGACCACTACGTCGACCGAATCGCTGGCGACCAGCGGCTGGGTCTCGCGGAGCTCGTTGGCGCGGGCTTCGGCGCGCAGCCAGTCGCTCGACGACTGAACGGGGTTGGCCGCGAGATAGGCCTCGAAGGCTTCCAGATCGAGCGCCAGGTCTTGGATGCTGCCCTTGCGGAATTCAGTGTTGGCGTAGCCGAGCTCTTGGGCGATGGTCGGCTGGTGCTGGCGGGCCAGGGCGAGCATCTCCTCGTTGCGGTCGACGCCGATGACGCGGCCTTCGGCCCCGACAATCTGGGCGGCAATGTAACAGATCTTGCCCCCGCCGCTGCCGAGGTCGAGCACCGTTTCGCCCGGGGCGACGTGCTTCGAGGGATCGCCGCAGCCGTAGTCGCGCTCGAGGATTTCGTCGGGGATGATGGCCAGGTACTGGGGGTCGTAGTCGACCGGGCAGCACAAGGCCGCCTCGCTCGCCTGGGCTGCGGCGGCGTAGCGCTCGCGCACAGCTAGCTCCACGTCGAGCTCGCCGGCTGCCGCCCGCGACGCTCCATTTCCCGTATGGATTCCGCTAAACTCCACGAACTCGCCCGATCGCTTATCCACACATGGCTCCTTGCTTGAACTGATTGAGGTTTGGCCCGCGAATCACGCGAAAGGGCGCGAAAATTTCCATGCGGCGGGTCGTCGATAGCTGGGGTAGGTGCTCCCATGGTACACCCGCTCCCACGGGGCGTCTGTGGGAAATATCACACGCTGCCAACGGCAGTTGTGTGTGGGAGGCGTCTCCGACGGCGATATGAGTCTGTCAGGAGACTGTCGCCGTCGGAGACGCCTCCCACACAGTGTTTGCATCTTGAGAAACGGTACCGGGTCGACAACGGGGCGGGTCCCCTTAGAATAAGGGGTTCCATCGGCCCGGAATGTCCGGGCTGGATGGCAGACCTTAGACGACATTCCCCGGTCGAGGCACAGCCCGGCCGCAGCGAATAAACCGACCCACCCCACCTCCAGAAAAAGGATTCCCCCCACGATGAGTACTATCGTAGACATTCATGGCCGACAGATTTTAGACAGCCGCGGCAACCCCACCGTCGAGGTGGAAGTCACCCTGGCCGACGGTTCGACCGGCACCGCCGCGGTTCCGAGCGGCGCTAGCACCGGCGCCCACGAGGCGTGGGAACTCCGCGACGGCGGCGACGCCTGGATGGGCAAGGGCGTCTCGCAAGCGGTGACCAACATCAACGATCGGCTGGCCGACGAGCTGATCGGCATGGACGCCCTCGACCAGATTGGCGTCGACCGGGCGATGCTGGAGTTGGACGGCTCGCCGAACAAGAAGAATCTCGGCGCGAACGCGATTCTCGGCGTTTCGCTCGCCACGGCCCAGGCCGCGGCCCGGTTCTGCGAGTTGCCCCTCTATCGCTACCTGGGCGGCTCGAACGCTCGACTGCTTCCCGCTCCGATGATGAACATCCTCAACGGAGGCGAGCATGCCGACAATTCGGTCGACATCCAGGAGTTCATGGTGATGCCGCTCGGCTTCGACAGCTTCAGCGACGCGCTGCGCTGCGGTTGCGAAGTGTTCCATCATCTGAAGAAGGTGCTCAGCAGCAAGGGCCTTAACACGTCGGTGGGCGACGAAGGCGGTTTTGCTCCCGACCTGGGCGCCAATGCCGATGCGTTTGGCGTGATTCTCACCGCGATCGAAAACGCCGGGTACAAGCCGGGCGAGCACGTTTGGATCGCCATGGACGCCGCGGCTAGTGAGTTCTACGACTCGGAAAAGAAGGTCTACAAGATCGACGGCAAAGAAGTTGATTCGGCCGGAATGGTGGACTTGCTTGCCAGTTGGGTCGAGAAGTATCCGATCTGCTCGGTCGAAGACGGCTGCGACGAAGATGATTGGGCCGGCTGGAAGCTGATGACTGAAAAGCTGGGCGACAAGTGCCAGCTTGTGGGCGACGACCTGTTCGTCACCAACGTCGACCGGCTGCAGCGCGGCATTGATGAGGGGATCGCCAACAGCATCCTCATCAAGGTGAACCAAATCGGCACGCTCACCGAGACGATCGACGCGATCCGTCTGGCCGACCGCCACGGTTACACCAGCGTCACCAGCCACCGCAGCGGCGAAACCGAAGACGCCACCATCGCCGACCTGGCCGTGGGGCTCTTCACCGGCCAAATCAAAACCGGCTCGGCCTCGCGCAGCGACCGCATGGCAAAGTACAACCAGCTACTGCGGATCGAAGAGCAACTCGGTGAGTCGGCCCAATACGCCGGGCCGCTTTTTTCGCAGCGGTAGGTTTGTTTAACCACGGAGGCACGGAGGGCACGGAGAGGAGCTAATGAGGAGTGGTGTAATCTGCTCGCACTGAATGGGCCTTGTCCATTTGTGTTTCACTCCGAGGCATAGTTCGCATGCACTTTTTTGACTCTATAGCGTTATGATTAAACTACTTGAGGCTTTCAGTTCCAACGCAGTTATTCTTAGCGGAGTTGGCGTTGCCGTCGCGTTTGTATGGTCCATATGTCGTTACGCGATCGACAGGCACTCCGAACATAAGTCTAGGCAGTTTGAAGTATACCACCGCTTGGTCAAAGAACTGGTTACTCCTGATCCTTCAACTGGGTTGCAAGTCGATCGGCAAGCAGCCGTTGTATTCGAACTTCGACACTTTCCAACATATTTTGAGTTTACAACTCGAATGCTGGAGTTTCAGAAGCACTACTTTTCATCCACGGAGAATCTAGAGAAGCGTACACTTGAATACTTGATCAATGAGATAGACTTGACACTGAACTACATTCGTAATCGCAGAAACTAAGTGATCTAGTTTCTCTTCTCTGTGATCTCCGTGCCTCCGTGGTTCTACTTGTCCCATGACGAACCAACCTCCCATCACCGATTCCCCTTGGCTGTGGTTCGCGCTGTTCTCGGCGGCGGGGCTGGCGGCTCTGCTGGCGACGGGTGGAAAGTTTGGCGATCGGCAGGCGCAGGTCGAGCGGAAGGGGCAGGCGCACGAAGCGGTCGTTGCGGGGATTGATGTCGTCGAAGACGCCACGGGGCGGAAGACGGTAAAGGATGCGCCCGAGTATTCGAGCCCGGGGAATATCAAGATTCGCTTGGCGCCGTTGGCGGTGACGGTGGGAACTGTCTGCCTGCTGTCACTGGCGATGTTGGCGCGGGAACGACTGTTTTTGAAGGACCGAGGCGAAACCGCTGATGGACGCAGATGAACGCAGATGAAACAATACGCTAGAGATTGTGTGAGACTCAATCCGCGTTTATCTGCGTCCATCAGCGGTTACAACCTTTGACGATGCTCCTAGAAAACCCGGTGCCCATCTACGCCGTTGGCGCGGTGTTGGCGACGTTGTGCGGGTTGGCGTTCGTGGCCCGGCGGAATCTGCCGTCGCTGCTGGCATTCGTGGGAGTTGTTGCCGCGACGTTGCTGCTGGTACTGGTCGAACGGCTGGTGGTCACCAATCGTGAGCAGGTCGAGGCGGCGGTCGTCGACATCTTGCTGGCGATCGAAGAAAACGACCTGCCGACTGTGCTGACCATGATCGATCCGGCCGCCGCCGAAGTGCGCGACGATGCCGAAACGCTGATGCCGCTGGTGAGGGTGGAAGACACGGGTGCGACATCGCTTCGCGTGAAAGTCGACACTACCGCTGAGTCTCTGACGGCCGTGGCAAAATTCCGCGGCAAGGTCGACGGTATTCACCGCAGCAGCGGCCAACGGGTGTTTTACTTTGAAGAGGTCCACCTCTTCTGGGTGAAGCGCGAGGGGCGGTGGCTCGTCGTCGACTATCAGGTCCACACCGGAGAGATGCCGATTGACGCGGTTGACGACCTGCGGATTCCGCGGCAAAGGTAAGTCCGTTGATGGGCGAAACCGCAAGCGGTTATTTCTTCTCTTTCCCCTTGTGCTTCCCTTTGTCGTGATCCTTCTCGCCGGGGAGACGATAGTTGGGGCCGAAGAACCTGCGGTCGGGGGTGCGGCGTCGGTCGGTGCTGTTGTAAAACCCATCGGCCCCGTCGGGGTCGAGCAGCCGCGGGTCGGGTGTGCCTAGGAGTTGGCGGGGACCGTAACCGGTTCCAGGACCATAACCGCCGCCCGGATGACCACCACCGGGATAGCCACCGCCAGGGAATCCGCCACCGGGAAATCCACCGCCCGGATAGCCGCCGTAGCCACCGGAGCCGTAGCCGGCAGAAAAATTCCCGCCGCCGACGGTCGAGCCGCGCCAGGCGTCATGGAATCGTTCCCACTCGGAATCCATTCCCCCGCGGGCGTCGCCGTAGTTCTGTACTTGATAGTAAGTGCTCACATTGCCATCGGGACCGCGCAACACGGTGCGCGAGCGGGCGTAGCCGCTGGAGACAGCCCGCTGGTCGGGCAGCGGCTCGATGGGCGGCTTTGCCGTGTACTGGGCGACGCGCACACCGGTCTCCGGATCGTGACTGTACCGGCTGGGCGCGAATACCCAGCTCGTGCTTTGCACTTGCAAGGGAGCCGCGTAGGCGAGCGGATAGACGCAATCGCAGGCGCGGGCCTGGGTCATCAACACGACGGTCACCAAAGCAGCCGCAAACAGCAGCCGCCACACGAGCGGAGGAAAAGGATTTTTCATGATGTCGTTCTGGGAAGAGGAGAGAGGAGGAGGGAGGGTTCAGGGGTCAGAGGTCAGGTAGCCGCGATTCAACGAATCGCCGGTGCTCAGCGTTCGGGTCGATAAATTTTCAGCAGGTGATCTTCGGGGTCGTACAAGTACTCGTCGCCCGGCTCAAGCTCGGGCAGTGGCAAAGCAGCCGGATAATACTGAGGCAAGAACTTCTCCATAAATTCTTCCTGCGAGCGAGGAAAGTGACTCTCTGCGGCGTCATAAATGTTCAGATTGTACTTGATCATGTCGAACGTCGTCTTATGCTTCGCCCATGGAATAGCCTGGAGTCCTGTGCCGAGAGCTCCACCACCACGGCGCGTGAGCTTGCCATGCTTCGGATCCTTGGCGGTCACTTCCCGAGGCGTGGAGGTCGTCATCGGCGGTTCATCGGGAACACCGGACATATCGATGCGACCGTCTGGCAGATACCAATCTTCTTTCCCAAACAGCTCGGTCTTCTCGGCTTTATCCGCTTGTACCATTGGACGAGCCGGCCCGCGCGACGCTTCCAGCGGCGGCACTTCGCAGCCGAGCGTGCAGCTCAGCAGCGCAGTGAGCGATAACAGTGCGGTAGCTTTCATCGTGTTTGCTCCAATTGGCCGAGTCGCCAGGATTTCATCTGCTCAAGTTTCTCGCGGCGGTTCATGTCGAACTTCAGCGGTGTGAGGGTGATGTGTCCGGCACGCAGGGCTCGTAAGTCGGTTTCTTCGTCGCTGGGCGGGTCGGGCTGCATGCCGGTGGCCCAGTAGTACGGCCGACCACGGGGGTCGAGCCGCTGCTCAAAATTTTCGCCCCAAGGCGCGGTAGCCGCGGGCACCACTCGCACTTCGGCCGGGCCGTCCAAGGCCGTGGTTGGAATATTCAGGTTGTATAGTTGCGGCTCGGCGTCTTTCTGAGCCAATATCTGCTGGATGATTGCCGCGGCTTGCTCGGCCGCCAGGTCGTAACGCGCGTCGTCGTCAAACTCCAACGACACGGCGATGCTCGTCACTCCAAAAAATGCTCCTTCGATGGCCGCGGCCACCGTGCCGGAATACAACACGTTGATGCCGGCGTTCTGTCCACTGTTAATGCCGCTGACGACCAGGTCGGGCCGGCGGGGGCACAATTCGGCGATGGCCAGTTTCACACAGTCGGCCGGGCTGCCTTCCACGGCCCAGCCACGTCGGTTGCGTTCGTCGTCAAAAACTTCGCGGGCCATCAACGGGGTGAGGTAAGTAATCGAGTGGCCGACGCCGCTCTGTTCGGTCAGCGGGGCGGCAACGGTCACGTCTCCCAACCGTTGCAACTGTCGTTCCATTGCCGTCAGACCGGGTGCGTAGATGCCATCGTCGTTGGTGAGCAGAATCTGCAAGTCGTAAATCTCCTCGTAGCAGGGGTTTGCGTCGCGGTGCCCGAATCATCAATATAAACCCACCCGTGGTGAAACATCAACGTGCTGTTGTGGAAACACGACACATCTGTTGCGAAACAGGGCAGGGGCGGCTCACCCATTCAATCTGGTAAGGCACCTTCCATCCTGTGTGGGAGGCGTCTCCGACGGCGATATGAGACTGGATTGGGACTATCGCCGTCGGAGACGCCTCCCACAGATTTCGCACCGTCGCTGTCATTCCGAGGTCCGCCGAGGAATCTCCGGCGTGATACGGTCTGGCAGGGCCACGGAGATCCCTCGGCGGACCTCGGGATGGCTTTACAGCTCTCCCGCGGAGCCTAGGGAGCCCCTAGCCTCGCGTCTGCCTGTGCTTCTATAATGCGAGGTTTCCCGTGGGCGGGGACGCCCCGGCTCGCTTTTAGACGACCCGCCAGGAGGGTGTTGATGACCATGACGGCTTCGCCAGTCGCCCCAGCCCGCAGTACTGCCGCCGAACGTCTGTTGGTGCTCGACTTCGGTTCGCAGTACGCCCAGTTGATCGCGCGCCGAGTGCGCGAGCAGAACGTCTACTGCGAAATCGTCCGGCACGACATCACTGCCGAGCGACTGCGAGAGCTGGAGCCGCTGGGGATTATTCTCTCCGGAGGGCCAGCCAGCGTTTATGCCGATGGCGCGCCGCAGTGCGACCCCGAGTTGTTTCGCCTGGGGATTCCCGTGTTGGGCATCTGCTACGGCATGCAGTTGGCCTGCCAGGCGTTGGGCGGCACGGTCGACAACGCCCCCTCGCGCGAATACGGCCGGGCCGAGTGTCACATCGCGCCGGGTGACGACCTGTTTCATAACATCGACGAACACACGCAGGTGTGGATGAGCCACGGCGATCAGGTCGCCGGCATCGCCGAGGAGTTCACTCCGCTGGCGAGCACCGACACCTGCCCGTACGCCGCGATCCGGCATCGCAAGCTGCCGATCTATGGGCTGCAGTTTCATCCCGAGGTGACGCACACGCCCCAGGGCGGCCGGCTACTGGACAATTTTCTGGCGAAGATCTGCGGCGCGACCGGGACCTGGAAGCTGGGCGACTTTGCCGCGGAGACGATCTCGCTCATCCGCGAGCGGGTGGGCGATGCTCAGGTCATTTGCGGGCTTTCCGGCGGGGTCGACTCGTCGGTCGTGGCGGCCCTGTTGGCCGAGGCGATTGGGCCGCAGCTCTCTTGCATCCTGGTCGACAACGGCCTGCTGCGCCAGGACGAGGAGGCCTCGGTCATCCAAGAGTTTGGCGACCATTTCAAGACCGACCTGCATGTGGTGAAGGCCGAGGACCGATTTCTGGACGTATTGGCTGGCATCACCGACCCGCAGGAAAAACGCCGCCGCATCGGCCACACGTTTATTGAGTGTTTTACCGAGGAAGCCGCCAGGATCGAGGGCGTCAAATTCCTGGCACAGGGGACTCTGTATCCCGACGTGATCGAAAGCGGCGCGGCACCCGACGGCCCGGCCGACACGATTAAGCTGCACCACAACGTGGGGGGCCTGCCCGACGAGCTTGGGTTTGAGTTGATCGAGCCGCTGCGCGATCTGTTCAAAGACGAAGTGCGCCGGCTCGGTTTGCAGCTAGGCTTGCCCGAGGAGATCGTCTGGCGACATCCGTTCCCCGGCCCGGGATTGGCGGTTCGCTGCCTGGGCGAAGTTACGAAGAGCCGACTCGAGACGCTGCGGGCGGCCGACGCGATTGTGGTCGGCGAGATCAAGGCGGCCGGGTTGTATCGCGACACTTCGCAGGCGTTCGCCGTGCTGCTTCCGGTGCAGAGCGTCGGCGTCATGGGCGATAGCCGTACCTACGACGACGCCCTGGCGGTCCGCTGCGTAAACACCGACGATTTTATGACGGCCGACTGGAGTCATTTGCCATACGAACTATTGGCCCGCATTTCGACGCGGATAATCAACGAAGTAAAAGGCGTCAATCGCGTCGTGTACGATATCAGCAGCAAACCACCAGCAACCATTGAATGGGAATGACTCTCGCAAAGGCGCAAAGGTCGGATGTCTTCCTTTGCGCCTTAGCGCCTTTGCGAGATACATAGAACAGAAAGATTTAGATGGCACAAAAGTATATTTACCAGATGGGCGGCTTGACCAAGAAGATTGGTCAGCGCGAAGTTCTCAAGGACATCTGGCTGTCCTTCTATCCGGGTGCCAAAATTGGCGTCCTCGGACGCAACGGCTCGGGGAAGAGTACGCTGCTGAAGGTCATGGCTGGGCTGGATAAGGATTTTGACGGCGAAGCGCAACTGACCGAAGGTTTTTCCGTCGGCCTGTTGCAGCAGGAACCGCAGCTTAACGCGGAGAAGGACGTGCAAGGCAACGTCGAAGAGGCGGTCGCGCCGACGCGGGCCTTGCTGCAGGAGTTCGAGGAGATCGGCGAGAAGTATGCCGAGGTGGCCGACGACCCCGACGCGATGGAAAAACTCATGAATCGTCAGGCGGCGCTGCAGGACCGCATCGACGCGTCGAACGCTTGGGAGATTGACCGTCAGGTTGAGATCGCCATGAGCGCGATGAATCTGCCTCCCGGCGATGCGGATGTCACCAAGCTCTCTGGCGGCGAATTGCGGCGGGTCGCGTTGTGCAAAATTCTCCTGGAAAAACCCGACTTGCTGCTGCTCGACGAACCGACCAACCATCTCGATGCCGAGAGCGTCGCCTGGCTGGAACGCCACTTGGCCGAGTACGCGGGGACGATCGTTGCCGTGACGCACGATCGGTACTTTCTCGACAACGTCGCCGGTTGGATTCTGGAACTCGATCGGGGCGAAGGCATCCCGTGGGAGGGCAACTATTCTTCGTGGCTCGATCAAAAGAGCAAACGACTCAAGGTCGAGGAGAAGAAGCAAAGCGCCCGACAACGGTCGCTGCAGCGAGAGCTGGAGTGGGTCCGCATGGCGCCCAAGGCCCGGCAGGCGAAAAACAAGGCTCGCGTCAAAGCGTATGAGCAGATGGCTTCCGAACAATTTGAGGATCGGCCTGACGAGCTGGAGATTCAGATTCCCCCTGGTCCGCGGTTGGGAGACCATGTGGTCGAAGCGACGAATCTCGGCAAGAGCTATGGCGATCGACTGATTTTCGAGAATGTGAACTTTCGCTTGCCGCCGGGTGGGATCGTGGGCATCATCGGCCCCAACGGCGCCGGCAAGACGACCCTGCTGCGGATGATGATGGGACAGGAGGAGCCCGACGCGGGCGCGCTGAAGATTGGTCCGACTGTCGAACTTGGGTGTGTCGACCAGTCGCGTGACGACTTGGTGTCCGACAACTCGGTCTACGACGAAATCTCCGGCGGGCACGAGACCCTCGAGATGGGCGGCCGCAAGATGAACTCCCGGGCCTACGTGTCGAGATTCAATTTCGCGGGCCCCGATCAACAGAAAAAATTGGGCGTGCTCTCCGGCGGCGAGCGGAACCGCGTACACCTGGCCAAGCTCTTGCGGCGCGGCTCGAACGTGTTGCTGCTGGACGAACCGACCAACGACCTGGACGTCGACACGCTACGGGCATTGGAAGAGGCGGTCGCCAATTTCGCCGGTTGTGCGGTGGTCGTGAGCCATGATCGCTGGTTCCTCGACCGTCTGGCGACCCACATTTTGGCGTTCGAGGGCGACGGCTACGTCCACTGGTGCGACGGCAATTTTGAGACCTACGACCGCGAGCGCCGCCAGCGATTCGGCGAGGAGGCTGACGAACCGAAGCGGTTCCGGTATAAAAAGTTGCAGCAGCAATAGCCATTCAGCCAGGGCACTGTCCCGCGGAAAACTGATCGACAAATAATGTTATTCGAGGAGTTGTTTTCATGAGTGTACTACGAGCAGGATCCACGCAGCGGTTTGCGGACAACTGGGAGGCGGCCTTCGGCAAGAAGAAGGCCAAGGGCAAGAAGAAGACCGCCCGGAAGAAAGCTGCCAAGAAGAAGTCGCCCAAGAAAAAGGCTGCCGCGAAGAAAAAGAAGGCCAAGAAAACAGCTGCGAAGAAGAGCACTAAGAAAAAAGCTCCGGCCAAAAAGAAGCCGGCGAAAAAGAAGAAAGCCAAGCCGAAGGTAACGCAGAAGTCTCTATTCTGAGTGGTGCGTTCAGTCACCTCCGGTGACCCGAGACTTGGCTTCCACGCATGTGTGCCTCGCACATGTCTAGCGGAAGGTATCTTCCAGACTGATTTCCAGACAGAAGAGCCTTCGAAAGCCCTCCAAGAACTGTTCGTAGGTGAGAACCAACGGACGATCAGAATTGTGGGGGTTGATCAACATTACGTTTCGGGAATCGTTGTCGATCATCTGAACAACGTAAGCGTGTTTAGCTGCTAGCTTGAACGGTGGTTTTTCTATCAAGGAACTGGCTACGTACATGCTAATTCCGGGGCGGTAGGAAGCGAGTCTGCGCAACACAGCGTGCCGACGGGTTTCATTGGTGGACAACGGTTCTCTGCGATGGGAAATGATCTCTTCTGACTCCGTCCTGGTTGGGAGCAGTTCGCGGAGCGCCTTGTGGGATTTGTCACCGTTGGAGCCCTGACGATTCACCTGTCCTTCTGCGTCACGACCGAACTGGTGAAGAATGAATGCTGCTTCCAGAACTTGCCAACCGTAGGAAGACTTGACTGGCCTATATGCCTTTTCCTTGCCATCCTCTATGACGACTTGGGGGGCCAAGTCCTCTTTGGTGACTCGAACTGTTTCAGCCTTCGAAGAGCCCAGCGGAAACCTAATTTCATAGGCTTCGCCGACCTTTTCAATACTGGTGCGAAACAATGCTTCGCGGTGTTCCAGAGGAATAGCCCCCAGAGCAGCCAGTACCCAGCAGTTGCGAGTATTCTCCTGATCACACTTTCCCGAGAATAGATCGTCGTATCGGCGTCGGGAAAGTGTTGCATTCTCGCGGAGAAAGAACTTCTTGCGTTTCTTCAGTTGCAGCAGCAACTGACGGTATTCTTTGTTAGATAATTCGCCATTTGACCCGGCGGCGGCAGAATCTTCGCCCTTGACTGAACCATTTAGCGCGTGCGACGCGCATGAAACCAGAATGACGACGATTAACAGCCTGATTGACATGATCGGAAGAAAGCACGGAGTGGGCCAAGTGAATAGTTGCGACTAGTGCAAGGTGCACACCCATGTTCCGACGATCTGCACTGTCGCTGCAGTTTCTGCGAGGAAACGCGGGAACGAATTATGGAAAGTTGCTCTAAGGTTACAGTATTTTCCCACAGACTACTACAGAGAACAGTCAGACGAATGATTAACCGCCAAGGACGCCAAGAGCGCCAAGAAAACCAAGGGTTTTTTCGTTTCGGAGCATCGAATCGGACTTGGTGGCTCTGCGAGGGTGCGGAAATGTTGTTTTCATTCGCAAAGAGACTAGGTCGTTTACGCCTGCTTTCTTCGCAAATCAGATCGAATATTCCTTGGCGTTCTTGGCGGTTCAACCCTGCGCAGTAGTACTACGCCATCGACGCAAGGGTCGCAATCACGCCCGGCCAAGGAAATCGCCGGTGCGGGTGTCGACCTTGATCGTCTCGCCTTGCTTGAGATACTCCGGCACCTGGAGGGTGAGCCCCGTTTCGAGCTTGGCCGGTTTGTTGCGCGAGGTGGCGGAGTTTCCTTTGACGCCGGGATCGCACTCGGTGATCTGTAGCTCGACCGACGACGGCAGTTGGATGCCGACGCATTCGCCGTTGTAGATGAGCGCCAGGATGCCGCCGAGGTTCTCGGTGACGTACGGCATCTCTTCGGCCACGTCGGCGGCGGAGACGGAGTACTGGTTGTAGTCGCCCGAGTCGAGAAAGTGTACCTGATCGGCATCGGCGTACATCAGCGTGACTTCGCGACGCTGGAAGTCGGCTTCCGCCAGATTGTCGGTCCCCTTGCAGGTGAGATCGGCTTTCTGCCGGGTGACCAAATTTCGGGCGCGAAACTTGTAGAGCGTCGAACCGCCCCGGGCCGAGGGTGACTGTACCTTTACCGATTCGACAATGTGCGGGGCATCGCTGTGCAGAACGATTCCCCCCGGCTTGAGATCTTTGGCGAGCATTAGGCGATGGCAGATTTAGGATTTAGGATTGGGGAGTAGCCGCGACGCGACGCATCGCCGGGCCGTCAGGAAAGAACTTCGCCTGAGGCGGGGTCGAATGTCAATCCGTCGGTGAGCGAGGCTAGGGTGTCGACGACCGTCAGCAGGCATGTGGGGTCGAGCATCTCGAACGGTTCGTCCTCGTCGTCGAATGTGCCTCCAAACGCTTCCCCAAACCCACCGCCCAGAGGCGAAGCCGTCTCGGGATTGTCGGTGCCGCCAGATTGAACCCTTTCAAAATGAGCGACGTCCAATCGGGCGTCGGCCTTGATAATCTCCTGGAGCTGGTCGGAGGGCAACTGTTTCTGCAATTGCTTGGCCCATTCCAGGTTCTGCTCGATGACCGCGTCGCCGACTTCGTAGCTGATCTCGACCGCGGCATGATCCTCGGACGACTCAACCAACAGCGATTCCAGCAGGCCGCCGTCGTCTGATTCGGGGTTTTCCAATTGATACCGTCGATTGGCCTCCGTCAGCGCCGTCGCAACCTGCTTGAGCGTGGGACGCCGATCGTGCGGGAACAGAACGAAGTAAGTCTCGCGCCAATGGAGTTCGTCGTTGCTGGTATCGCCGTTGGTATCGCTGTTCGGCATGATATGGTCCTCCCCCTTACCAATCGCTATCGCCGGCCTCGTCGACCGGTCCCAAGCCGCCTTGCCACTGTTCCAATTGTTGTTTCATTGTGTCGCGTTCTTCGGGGTTAGCCCACACCGATTCCCCCTGCTCGAGCCGAATTTCGTAAAATCCCTCGCGCGTGCAGTCTTCCTCGCCACAGAAATGGGGCGTTGCGGCAATCCACATCACACGATACAGCGGAATCATCTTGTCATCGACGCGGCACAGAATCGACATAACGTGTTACCTCACGATTGGCCTAGTTCGATTGAACGCTTGGTTGCCGCTTCGACGGCGGCATGGAAGGCGGCAGGACCTCGCTGGTCTTCGAGCACCTCCAGTCCGGCGAGCGTCGTGCCGCCGGGGCTGGTGACTTGCCCGAGCAAATGGGCGGGCGATTGGCCGGTGGTGAGTACCATCTGCGCTGCGCCGCGCGCCGTTTGGGCGGCCAGCTCCAGAGCCATCTCACTCGACAAACCCATCGCCGCTCCCCCCTCGGCCAAAGCTTCGATCATACGATACACAAACGCCGGACCCGACCCGGAGAGACCTGTCACCGCGTCGAGCAACTTTTCTTCCACCTCAAAGGCCAGTCCCACGCTTTGCAGAATCTGGCCAACCAACTCCGCGTCGTCACCGCTGGCGGCCGCGCCTCGACTGAAACAACTGGCTCCCAATCCCACCAGGCAGGGGGTGTTGGGCATCGTCCGCACCAACCGCGTGTCCGCTGGTAGTTCTGCTGATAGTTTAGCAAGCGTGACACCCGCCGCAATCGACAACAGCAGATGCCGCGACTCGACGTGCCGTGCAATGTCGACCAACACGCTGGACATCATTTGCGGCTTGACGGCCAACACGACGATGTCGGCCTGCGCAAGCACTTGCCCGTTGTCGGCGGCCAGCAGGGCGCCCGGCACCTGCTGGGCGAAATGTCCGCGGGCCTCCTCGCTGGGATCTGACGCGATCACCTGCCCGCCGGGAACCAGCCCCGAGGTCACGCACCCCCGCCCGAGCGCCGTGGCCATCCGCCCCGCGCCGATAAATCCAATCGATTGAGTAAATGTGCCCAAGGGGAGTCTCGTGGAGTAGATGCTAGCGTCGGAAGTAACGAGCCGTATCCTACGCCATGGGGCTCAAATCGACAATCTGGCAAACTTGCTAGCAGACCCCAGCGTGGGCGGGGGACCACAAATCTGTCTGGACGGTGGCGGGCAGTTTTGAAACACTCCGTCGCCTCAGTTCCAGGCGTCCGCTGGCCGAAGCGCTCGGCCGACTGCGTTTTGGGCCGTTATTGGTCCATGTATTTTGATCCTCAAATGAGAGAGTTCTCCCATGGCGATCTCGCGAAGTTGTGTTGCCGTTGCGTTAGGTTTGTTGGTGGCCGCCGGACAGGTGGCCGTCGTCGACGCTCAAGTCATCGACGCTTTGTCGACGACCGGCGAGGGCGTGCAGACCGCGGCAGGCAGTGCGGAAACAGAAGAAGAGCAGGGCGGGTTCTTGCCGGTCAGTTGGCCGAGCGTTTCGCTCCCCAAGATCTCGATGCCGAAAATAACGATGCCCAAGATCAGCATGCCGAAGTGGCCAACCAACGCCGACGGCTCGGCGATCTCGCCCCTGGCTCCGATCACAGCCGGTACGAGCAAGGTTTCCGCTGGGACGAAGAAGGCCTGGGAGGGCGCCAAAGAGATGCTCAGCTTCGGCAGCAAGGAGGAGGCCACGCACTCGACCCTCTCGGCTGCTTCTTCCGACGAGCCTTCCTTCTGGCAGCGCATGACCGGCAGGCAACCTGAGCCCGAGGGTCCGCAGACCGTTGCCGAATTTATGGCGCAGCCGCGGGTTGGCCATTGAACACTCAAACTCAGCAGACTTCGACCGCGATGAAAGAACTCATTGAGAGCACCTGGTTCCGACTCACCTTGGGCGCAGTGCTCATCTCTGCGCTAGCGGGTTGCCAATCGTGGCAGTCGTCGACCGGTATTCCTGGCTTGGGCGCTTCGAAGGTGGAACGCCAGATCGTCAAGCAGGCGAAGAACGATCCCTTTCCCACGCCCGATCAAGTGGGCATGGAAAATCTGTAATAGTCGCGGGAAGACCGTGGGCGAGGATGCCACGGCTCGCGCCTGTGGACACTCGACCAGGATCTATCTCTAGACCAACCCCTTGCGAACGGCCCAGACAGCCGCTTGGGTACGGTCGGAGACGCCCACCTTGCGTAAGATGTGCTGGACGTGCTCTTTGACCGTCTCGTAGCTGATCGACAGCGCCAGGGCGATCTCCTTGTTGCTCAGCCCCAAGGCCAACTGCTTGAGGACTTCGCTTTCGCGCTTCGTGAGCGGGACCTCCAGATCGATGGCAGCCCGCGGTGTGGAGAGCGCGCCGGTGACGCGACGCAGTTCCTCACGATTCCAAATCGACTCGCCCGTCGCCACACGCCGAATCGCACCGACGATCTGCTGCTGGTCGACCGTTTTGACCAGATAGCCGGCAGCCCCCAGGGCGACCGTGCGGGCAATGTAGGTCGGGTTGTCGTAGGCGCTGAACATCAGCACCGGTAGATCAGGCATCTCGGTCTTGAGCCGGCCCAGGCAAGTGATGCCGTCGGTGTCCGGCATTCGCACATCGAGCAACACCACGTCGGGTTGAAGCTCGGCAGCCATCGCGAAGGCCTGTGATCCGTTAGACGCTTCGGCGACAATTTCGATTTCACTGCCAGCCATCATGCTGCGCAGACCCACCCGAACGACCGTGTGGTCGTCGGCAATCAAGAGTCGAATGGACATCGCTTCACTCCCCAGAAACACGCAGGAAACTTGCGGCCGGAATCATTTCCATCCACATGGCGACGCAGAAGCCGCGAGGAAACCGGAAATGCGAAAACATCGCTCTCGGGCGACGTAATCTTTTCGGCTTCCGCACGGACCGCGCGAGCAGCCTTGCCGAATCATTAATGCCCGCGGCCTAGTGGTTTTTCAAACCATCAAGTTCTTTAAATCGCGGCGGCCGTAATGATTCATCCCTGCTGGTGTGACTTCCTCGGAAAGACTGCCGACGGCAGTCTCCCCACAATTGGGGAACCCACACCCCCACGCCTCCACCTTATCAGGAATCACAGAGCGAGCAATGGCTGGGGGGGCGAAATTCCCCTCTCTTCGGGGCGGAAATATCGTGTATTTCGTTCGCTGACAAGGATTTCCGGCCTGTGGGTTGGCCCTGCCCCCACTGCCGCCAGATCGCGTCTGATAGCTGGACACATATTTCTCAGCAGGTCCAGCTTTACACTCTTCAGGCATTTTTCCATACTCACCCGCTCAACATTTGGCGAACTTCTGCACCATTGACTGACCCACGGACGGCAAAATGGCAATGCACCGGCTCTCGATGAACGAAGTGAGCACCTATCGGTGGTCGTTCGAGCAGGATGTCCGGCGTTATGTCGAAGCTGGGTTTGAAGCAATCGGCGTCTGGCGCCAGAAACTCTCCGACTACGGAGAGGAACGGGGGGTCGACCTCCTGGCCGAAAGTGGGCTGAATGTTACCAACCTCCACTGGGCGGGCGGGTTCACCGGAAGCGACGGCCAGAGCCTGCAGGAGTCCATCGACGATGCCTCGCATGCGATTCGCTTGGCAGGAGCCACGCGCGCGGGTTGTTTGGTCGTCTATCCGGGCGGGAGAAACAACCACACGTTCCGACACGCGGAGCGATTGCTGCGCACGGCAATCGACAGTTTACTTGATCTGGCCGAGGCAGCCGACGTGACACTGGCTATCGAGCCAATGCACCCAGCCTGCGCGGCCGAGTGGACGTTTCTCACCGATATCGAGTCAACTTTCGCCTTTCTGGATTACTTCCGTTCACCTCGGTTGAAGATCGTGCTGGACGTTTATCACTTTGGTCACGACCGGTCGATGTTGGCCAATCTACGCGAGATTGTTCCGCATACGGCCCTGGTACAACTGGGTGATCGACGCTCGCAGCACAGCATGGATCAGAACCGCTGTCCGCTGGGCAAGGGTAATCTCCCGCTGGCGGAAATCGTGGAGAATCTGCTGGAAGCGGGGTACCTGGGCGACTTCGACGTCGAACTGGTTGGCCAAGACATGCAGTTATGCGACTATGAGTCCTTGTTGAGAACCTCCAAGCAGACCTTTGATCGGTTGCTGTCGCCGGTGCGCGAGTGCTGACTGTTGCTCACAGGTTTGCTGTTTCACTAGTTCGCGATTGACTGCTTGCCATGGCCCGTCCACTGATCGTCAACGACGAGATCCGCATTCCCGAGACAGAGTTTTCGTTGTCGTTCGCCCGCAGCGCAGGTCCCGGCGGGCAAAACGTAAACAAGGTGAACAGCAAAGCCGTGCTGCGTTGGAACGTAGCCGCCTCCCCCAGCCTGCCAGACGACGTGAAGTCGCGTTTCTTCCAACGATTTTCCCCGCGGATTAATCAAGCAGGCGAACTCGTGCTGGCCAGCGACCGATATCGCAACCAGTTGCGGAACATTTCCGACTGCTATGAGAAGCTTCGTCATCTGATTCAGACGGTACTGATCGCTCCACGCAAACGTGTGATAACTCGGCCTTCCCGTTCGTCGGTGGAGCGTCGCCTGCAAGAGAAACGCCGCTCATCGCTAAGAAAGCAGCGACGCCGCTATCGCCCCGACGACGACAATTAGGAAGAATAGGCAATTCGGCGCGAATCGTAGGTAGACCTCTTAACCCCTTTGCCGGCTAGGCTTTTCCGTAGCACTGCAACATTTTTAGCTAACACCAACGGGTGGAAAGCTGTACAGCGGACCTCCGATCAGCTAGGCTGGTACTTCTCTTCGCCAAGAGACTCGGCATCATATTCTTCCGTAGTGAACGGGTCGTTTTTCACCCGTTAAAAAGACGAGTTGATCGCGTGATCCGCTAGTTGTCAGTTGCGGCCTTTGGTCGTGCTGCGAGGCAGTCAGTTTTGCGACTGTCAGTTTTTAGGGCAGCCGTTCGTCGCGTATCGGCACTTTGCCGTGTGTGTGACGGAGACAATCCCTGCGCGGTGGGCATGGTTTTGCCAGCCGTCAGAACTGTGAGTGATGGAGGGAATTACCATGCAAGAAATCGATACCAGTTCGCCGGCCAACGCCGCCTGTATGGAGCACCAAATTCTTGACCACGTCAAGCAAGCCTTGCGCGTGACGCTCGATTGGAAGGTGCCTTCCGTGGGAATCTCCCGCAAACTCTCCAGCGTTCAGTTCACACTCCGATCGTTTCTGCGACATCTGGAGCGAATGATGAATCTGGAAGAGCAGGACGGCTACATGGTCCTGGTGGCGGAAATAAAGCCGAACATGAGCTTCCGCGTCGAACGGCTCGCGCAAGATCACGAGCGATTTCGCGAGTCGATTCAGAGGCTGCTGCCGGAAATAGAGTCTCTCTGTGAGCATCAGAACGAGGAATTCGAGGGGGCTTGCCGCCAGATCTACGAATTATTGGACAGCGTGGATCGCCACGACGAAGAAGAAGTGGAACTGCTTCAAGAAACTTTTCTGTTCGATGAGGGTGGCGAGGGGTAGAGACGAGTCGATTTGCAGTCGGCATCGTTCTCCAAGGGCTTCTCTCCCTGTCGTACCTAACAGGTACAGACCGAACGCCAACTCGGCAAGAAACTTCTCTCGTGCTCGTCCAAGACAGCCTGTTTTGGGGTACAATTGCATTGGAGTCCGCTGCTCCATTTCCGCCACCAGCGCGCAACTGTACCGCCATGTCCAAGAGCCCGCAACATCTCGACCACCTGCTCGCCAATTGGGCCTTTGCTCCCGGCCAGGTCCTGGTGCGCCAACTTCAAGGGGAAGACGGTCGCGAATTGCTGCAGATGCGGATCGACATGGGTATTCTGCAGATGGAAAGCAAAGGTCGACCCGACGGTGTGATGCCCGAGGGGTTCGAGACGTACTACGACTACCTCGTGTCACTCGCCTTTGAAGAGGGAGAGGGCTTTCAACTCGACGACGTGCGCTGCACGCAAATCGATCGCGAGTTCTACCAGTACTACCATCGTCGCATCTGTTGGTTGACTCTGAAGAAGTATGCCGAGGCGATCGAGGATGCCCAGCACACGCTTTCGTTGATGGACTTCAGTACGTTCCACGCTCCCGACCCCGAGTGGTCCATGCTGCACGAACAATACCGACCGTTCGTGATGTTCCACAAAATCCAGGCCTCGGCCCTGCTAGATCTGGAGGGGAACGATCCACACGCCGCGACCGAAACCATCGACAAAGGCCTGCAATTGCTGGCCGAGGTGTTTGAGAAACACGACGCCACCGAACACTTCGAGGAAGACGGGTTCGTCCTCAAACTACGTGAAATGCGCGAGTCGATCATCGAGCACTATGAACTGGGGCCCTCGCTGGCTGAGCAACTGGCCGAAGCGATTACCGCCGAGCAGTACGAATTGGCCGCGGAACTGCGTGATCGCATGGGCCAACAAGGTGGCGGGAACTAGCGACTTTGGGAAGAACTCTTGCTCGATGCGCAAAAAAAATCACGCGGTGCAATGCGCCGCGTGATTTTGTGTACCTCAATAAGTCCGCTCGCCAGTCTTAAGGAGTGGAAGGCGGATCGTCGTCGTCCAGCGCGATGGGAATGGCAATCGCCGCAGCGATGGCACTGGCCGTAATCAGCGGATGGTCGGCGACCCATTGGGCCATCGAACCGAAAGGCCCAGGAGAGTTGCCGTATTGACCGCGAACAACGTCATCGCCCACCACCAGAGTCACGCCCTGTTGGGCGGCCGGGGGAGCTGTGTTCGGGGCCCACAGGCGATACATGGCGTCTTGGCCTCGGGAAGAAATCCGATAGACTCCGCCTCTCAGACTCGGCACCGAGAACTTACCTTCCTCGTCCGAACGCACTCGGGCAATCTCCTGCTGATGATCGGCCAACGTCACCGTGGCCATGGCCACTGCCGCGCCCTGCGCGTCGACGATTTGACCAACCAGGACTCCCCCGTCGCCAAGTGCGACGTCGCTCGGCGCCGCCACAGGCGCCGCGGCCATCGCCGTCGGTGAAAGGAGCATGCCCAGGCAGGACAATGCCGCCACTGCAAATTTCAAGCTCTTCAATTCAACCATTATTCACATCCTTTGAATGTGGACCGACTCTATATTCCGGCCCTGGAATCCCTGCCACCCCTGCAATCATGAATACAGAAAAGTTGATCTAGCCCCTACCTCTTCTTCACAATCTGCGAACCCGCAGCACTGTACCGAGGCAACCGTATTCAGGTTTGCACCTAAGATACGACATCGGTTCGCAGACGCGACAGCCTCAAGCGGGTTGTTCAAAAAAGAAAGGGGAAACTGTTTTAATTCATTTTTTGGTGGTTTCTCCTCATATCCACCTTGCGGACAGCCGTTTAGAGTTCGCTAAGAGTTAAGGTTTAACAGCAGGTCTCGACTATCCTTTCCATTGTTTGAAGTGAGCGACCAGTTGTTTGTCGAGTTGTGGGATAGCCTCCCGCAGTCGGAGAGACAACTGCCCAGGGGGATCGCCCCGATGGATGTCTCGGAGATAATGCACCAGTACGCGGTGAGCCGGCAGGGGACCGTGCAGCATGAAGTGGACCCAAGCCCAGGCAAACCGATATTCAGCGCCACCCATGTCGTCGAGGTTTTGGCAACTCTCCAGCGACCCGACGTCGCGGACCATGCCGAAACGCAAGTTCCAGCGCAGTTTCGACAGGTGCGGATGTTCAAACGCTCGCTGCGGCTCGGGCATCTCAAAGTATTCAGCCAAACCCTCATCCAGCCACAGCGGAACCATCGGCAGATTGGTGTGCAGCAGGGCGTGGGTGCATTCGTGGCGGACGTCGACCGCCAAATCGGGTTGCCAGTAAGCGTAGACACTTCCCTGGCCCCCACGTTGTACGTACAGTGCCCGCCGATAGGGCACCCGAGGGTAAAGCCCCGCGAGCGTTTCGCGGTAGGAGTTTTCGTCGTCGAACAGGTAGACGTCGATCGCCTGGCGAGCGGGCGGCACGGCCAGAGTTCGTTGCAGTTCCAATTCCAGCGACGAAAGTTCGTTGAACAACGGCGTGAGACTTGCCAGCGGGAACGTAGCGTGAAACTGAAAGGGCCCATGAGTGCGGTGGTCGACCCAGCTCGGCGCAGCGCAGCACGGCAACGCCGTGGCCGCCCAATGGGAAGCCACCGCCACACCGCCAACGGCCAGAAACCCTCGCCGCGTCAAGCCGCGCATCGTTCCGCCTTTCTTGTCGAAAAAAACTTTTTCCACCCGCGTTGTGGCAAGGTTCGCCGTCCCGCCGGGACCGAATTGCCCTGCGCCACGAGAGCCGGGTTTCTAGCGCACAAGTCGATCGCCGTCTTTTGATCCACGAGAGATGCGACCCGTTCGAGGGCGCGCCCCAGCAATGGTCGTCGCGATTTGATCCCGTGGGCGTCGGAGGCGAGCAGGTGAACCAGTCCTTGGCCCAACATCCACTCGGCCAGTTGTTGACTCTGTCGGCCAAACGTGCCCATCAGGCTACCGGCCGTGACTTGCATCAAACATCCCGCGTCGACCAACGCCGGCAGCAGTGCGGGCTCGCGAAGAATGCCGTGATTTCTCTCCGGATGCGAGAGAATGCCGGTCATCCCCCGTCGGTTCAGTTCCGTCAGCAAGCTCTCCAATGGGAAGTACAATTCGTGAGGCAATTCCAGCAGTACGTGTTGACGTTTGTCGCCCAGTGACAGCACTTCACCGCTGCCCAGCAGTTCGAGCATGTTGTCTTCGATTCGAACGTCGGCGCCCGGCATGATCTCCAGGGGAATCTTGTGTTGCCGAAGCACCTCTTGCAGTTGTCCCGTCAGTTGGCGAATCGAATCGCCCCGGTTCTGAGAAAAATTTCCCAGTTGGTGTGGGGTGACGATAATCGTCCGCGTGCCATCGGCCACGGCCATCCGCGCCATGGCCAACGAAGTTTCCCAATCGGGCGAACCATCGTCGATGCCGGGTAGCAAATGGCAATGGATATCGACAAAACCGCCGTACATGTCGTGCATGGGGACCGGTCCGACGCCGCAACGCAAGCGCAGATAAGAGTAGAGTATTGGGTAGACGAGAGGGCGGGAGTATAGCGGGTCGAGCCGGTCGGTCAAGGCGGATCAGAGGTCCAGCGGATAGTCGGTCAGCCGTCGCACGCCGTCGGTCGTGACCACGTAGTTCTCCTCCAGACGGATGCCATGCCGCAAGCTATCGTGATAGAGCCCCGGCTCGGCGGTGAAGAAGTCGCCCTCGGCAAAGAGGTCGTCCCAGTGTGGGTTAAGATGGGGACCTTCGTGCGGCGCCAGACCGACTCCGTGGCCCAGATGGTGGTTGAACACCCAGGGTGTACTGCAATCCAGCAGTGCTTGCACTTCGTCGAACAACTGCCGGCAGCTAGCTCCGGGCCGGACAGCCGCTTCCACCATGGGGAAGACTTCGCAGACGCGCTGCCACGCTTCTTGCTGCTCGTCGGTCGGCTGGCCCCCCACCGCGATCGTACGCGCATTGTCGGAATAGTAGCCGCGAAACCCAACGCCCAAGTCAAGGATATAGAGCTCTCCCTCTTGAACCTGACGATTCCGAGGAGGCCCGCCGCGGGCGTTCGAGCGAAAATCTTGTCCAAAGTAAGTGAGCGCTTCGCCCAACTCGCGGACCGCCGTGGCATGAAGCTGGTTGTACACTTCCAATTCGTTGATGCCCGGCTCGATGATATCTCGGGCGAGAACATACATGGCCCGATTGGCGTCGATGGCCCGCTCAAGCATGCGTAGCTCATCGGGCTCCTTGCGGCGGCGGAGTCGAAACAAGGTTGGTTCGACATCTTCCACTTCTCCGCCAAATTCCGCCAGCAGCCTGGGCCCCAGCTGCGACCACTCGCCGCCAACCCGGCTAGCACACTGCCCGAGCGTCGCCAGCAACACCTCGTTGCTTGCCGCGCGCTGCTCGTCGCGGAGCGTCGAGTGCCACTTTTCCTCGTAGGGGACGACTTCATCAGCCGCGACTTCGAGCGCAATCTTTCGCGAAGGGAGCACCGCCGTGACGTGTCCCGAGGCGTCGATTGCCGCCGCCGGGGCGAATGGCGGGCCAACGTAGGCCCCGGTCAGCCATTGCACCGACTCCCCCCGAGTCAGCAGCACCAGCTCCAGCCCGGACCGCTCCATCCCGGCCAGCAGACGCTGCTGTCTGGTGCGGCAAGCCGCCAGATCGACGCCAAATGGGTCGTTGCTCATGGGAGCGTCCTTTGCAGCAAGAATCTCGTTATTAGACTTTCATCTCAAATCGAGACGATCTTCGGCGAAATCGCCGCCACTGGGTCTCAGCGACAGAACTCGGACCTTGAGTCGCAACTTCTTATGTCTAAGCATTTTAGGATCAATCAGCCAACCCGCAAATACTCTTTATTCCCAATTGGCACGCAGCTTGCGGATATCTCTCCCGTCGCACCACGCGATGGCAACTCAATTTACCGAGTCACGCCGCTTACCGATACGCAGATCGTTTCAATGGAGGACAGAAGGGATGCTAGTTTTAAGTCGCAAGGTTGGCGAGAGAATTCACATCGGCGACGATATTTTCGTTGAGGTCCGAAGGGTCTCCGGAAGTCGCGTCACGCTGGCAGTCAATGCTCCCCGCACCGTCCGTGTGCTTCGGGGCGAACTGCTGGAAGCCGCCAAGAGTTTTGAACAGCCAGCCGCAGAGGCCCAGCCGGAACAGACCAAGTCGGAAACCTACATCGTCTCGCACGAGAGTACGACGCCAACCGAACATTTCCCAGGATCGCAGGCCATTGGATAGAGATACCCTCCCTGGCAAACGACCGACGTAGTTCGTTTGCTCCGGCGGAACAGAGAAGTGGCCCGGAACAGAGAACAGGCATTATTACCGAAACCAAGAGGCTGTAAGAGCCGCCCAACTGCATCGGCATTTCCCCCGTCTTCCAATCCCCCTTTTGCCGGTGTGGGAATCAGCGAACCACCTGCTGAACCGCGTGGATCAGCACTTCGGCAACCTGATGGGCGGCTTTTTCATGCGCCAACAACATGGGGTGGTGCAACAACAGGGTCGACTGGCTCAGCATGACACTTGCACCGAGCGGCACCGGTTTCTCACAGCGCCGCTTGCCGCGGCCTGTAAAACCACGGAAGCCAGCGTCGATCGGCGCTCCCGCAGCTTGCAGGATATCGAGCAACTGTTGGCGCAGCTCCGGCTCGATTTCCGCAGGAACGAACGACCAGGCGTGTTTGAAGTAGGCCGGCTGGCTGTCGGCACGATGGGCAACCGGCCGCAGCCACGGCGACAACTCGCGAGTCGCCTCCCTCAGAACGGAAACTCGCTCTTTGCGAATTGCGTTACGCCGGTCGAGCTGTGCCAATTGAGGTCGCAAAACGGCCGCCTGTAGTTCGCTGAGCGGGAATGCCTGGTTGCCCTGCTCGGAGAAGACCTTGATGCGTTGTTGAATCGCGACGTCGCCCGTAAGCACCGCGCCGCCGCGGCCTGCGGTGAGCAACTTGCTGCCGCCGAAGCTCAGTACGCTGACGTCTCCCCAAGCCCCGACTGTGCGACCGTCGAGCTTGGCTCCCGTTTGTTGACAAGCGTCTTCCACGACCTGCCAGCCGCGCTGCCGGGCCACGGCCATGATTCGATCCATCTCGGCCAATCCGCCGTGCAAGTGCGACACCACGACTGCTTTCACCTTTTCGCCACCAACTTCTTCAAGCGACTGGACATCCAGACACCAAGTGTCGTGAGCGACGTCGACTAGCACCGGACGCGCACCAATTGCGTCGACGGCTCGAAAATTCCCCGGGAAATCGTAGCCCGCCAGAATCACCTCGTCGCCCGCCTCGACGCCGCAGCCGCGCAGAGCCAACTCGACACCGATCGTTCCCGACGAGCACAACTGCACATGCTCGCGAGAGAAGTACTCGCACAGCTCGTCGACCAGTCCCACGCTGTCGGGTCCGTGATAGACGCCCCAGCTCCCATCGCGATACGCCTTCTCCAGCGCTGCATGAACCTGCTCATCGGCGATCGGCCAGGGAAATGGTCCGCAAGTTACTTCACGCATCGGGGCGCCTCGTGTCGCGTCGAATGAGTCGGTATACTTGTCGTTTGCTGTCTGAAGTCCATGGTCCGCCGCGAAACATAATCATGCCTCGCACACGTCTGCTTATGATCGGTGGTTTTCTCGGCGCCGGCAAGACGACCGCCATTGCCCGGCTTGCTCGGCATTACACCCGTCAGGGGCTGCGCGTCGGGCTCGTGACGAACGATCAGGCTTACGGCCTGGTCGACACCCACACGCTCCGAGCCCAGGGTTTTCATGTTGGCGAAGTGCCGGGGGCTTGTTTCTGTTGTAAGTTTGACGACTTGGTCGACACAGCGGCCAAGCTGGGCGCCGACGGGCAGCCCGACGTTATCTTAACGGAACCGGTCGGCAGTTGCACCGACTTGATGGCAACAGTCGTCCAGCCCCTGCGGCACCTGTACGGCGACCGCTACGATCTCGGGCCGCTCGCCGTGCTCTGCAAGCCGGAGCATGGCCGAAAAATCCTCGGCGGCGGTACGGGCGGTTTCAGCCCTCAGGCGGCCTACATCTTTCTTAAGCAACTGGAAGAGGCCCAGTTGGTTGTGCTGAATAAGATCGATCGGCTTTCGGCCCCCGAACGGATCGAACTGTTGGACCTGCTCCAACAGCGATTTCCCGGCAAGCAGGTGCTCGCCGCCAGCGCGACAACCGGCACGGGTTTCAGCGAGGTCGTCGCCGCACTCGAGTCGGATTGTTCGCCAGACGTTGCGCCCATGGACGTCGACTACGAGACCTACGCCCAAGGCGAAGCGGCCCTGGGCTGGTTGAACGCGAGTGTGCATTTTTCAAATGCCGACGGCAACCAGGACCCATGGTCCCTCGACGAGTTGACCGAGCGGCTGGTGAGCCATCTCAGCCGTGCGCTCGGCAAAGCCGGCATGGAACCCGGCCACGTCAAGGTGCTAGTGTCGGCCGACCGCCACACGGCCGTCGCCAATTGGGTTGCTTCGGATGCACCGGTCGAGCTGTCGGTGGCCAGCGGCGCAAACGTGCTAGCGGCCGACGTGCTGGTAAACGTCCGCGTGCATGGCGACCCTGACGCCCTGGCACAGCTCGTCGAGAAAGCTGTTGCGCAGATCGCTCAGCAGATGGGCGTGGCAAGCGACCTGAGTTCGGTACAACACTTCCGTCCGGGTCGCCCGGTTCCGGTCCACCGCTACGCCAGCCCCCGGGGCTAGCACTCCAAGTCCCTGCCCAAGAACCCTGGTAGCCTGGGTGGCCGGGGCTAAGTCCCGAAGGGCGTGCCCCGGTAACCGTGGCTCACCGGGGCACGCTAGCGCTTTGCCCCGGCCACCCCGACAGAGTTCATGGATAGGCTCCCCGCGGCCGAGGTTGACGGCCGCGGCGGTCTTGTCGTACTCTCCCCGCCCCAATCCGGGGGGAGCTCACACAGAGCTGTCTGCCTTCTCTCTTCTCTACCGAGTATCGGACGCATGGGTACTGCTTCACCCAACTACAACCGTTCTAGACGGCTAGTGGCCGTTGCGCTGCTGGTGGCGTGCGTAAGCACGGGCTGTTCGATGACGTCGAACAAGTGGGTCGCGTTGCGCTCGACGCCGCGCAATCCGCTTTCCGACACGCTGGGCCTGTTAACCCGGCAGGGCCCCAAGCCGACTCCGCGGACCGTGCAGTTGCTACGCCGCTACGACTTGGAAGACGAACTGAAGGGCGACCGCGGCGAGCTGCTCGCCAAGCTGGAAGAGGTCGACGTGCAGGAACCGAACCGCGAACACGTTTACGCCCTGGCCGAACTGGCCTATGTGGGTGGCAAAAAGGCCGAGCAGGCGATGCAACGCGATCGGGCCTTGGAACTCTACGGCGCGGCCGTGCTGCAGGCCTACCACTACTTGTTCGACGAAAGGTACGTCGAAGAAACCAACTTCTACGACCCCGAGTTCCGTCGGGCTTGCGATCTCTACAACGGGGCCTTGGAAAGCACGCTGCGAATCGTGCAAGCCCAAGGCAAACTGCGCCCCGGCCATACAGAGTTCATTCAGACCTGTAACCACGAGTGCCAGCTCAAGATCGAACTGAAGAGCGAAGATTGGCATGCCGAGGATTTCGACCACTTCGAGTTCGTCTCCGACTACGAAGTCCACGGCCTGCGAAATCATTACCACTCTTACGGCTTGGGCGTGCCCCTGGTGGCCGTGCGGAAAAAGCACGAAGGAATGGACCCGCGCGAACAATTCTATCCCGAAGACTTGTCTTTCCCGGTGACGGCCTTCCTGCGAGTCGTCCCGAGCAGCACGTCTGAATCGCCGAACCTGCAGGCGGTGCTGGAACTGCACGATCCGCTGGACCATCTCACGACACAAGTCGCCTCGGCCACGGTGCCGTTGGAAGCTGATCTCAGCACGCCGCTGGCCCACACGCTCAGCCAGCCGAGTCTCAACGATACGAAGTTATCGACCATGGGTCTATTGAATCTCGAGAATATCAAGAACGTCCAGGGACTTTACATGCTCGAGCCGTTCCAGGCGGATAAGATTCCGGTGGTGATGGTCCACGGGGTGTGGTCGAGTCCGGTGACTTGGATGGAGATGTTCAACGATCTGCGCAGCGATCCGTTGGTGCGCGAACATTATCAGTTCTGGTTCTACTTGTATCCCTCGGGCCAGCCCTTCTGGTTCAGTGCGGCCCAAATGCGGGAAGACCTGGCTCACATGCGCCGAACGCTCGACACGGAGAGACAGCATCCGGCCCTTGATCAAATGGTGCTCGTCGGCCATAGCATGGGCGGATTGGTTTCCAAGTTGCAAACGATCGACAGCGGCAACGAGTTTTGGCGAACGCTCAGCGAGCGTCCTTTCTCCGAGCTGCAGGCCGACGACCAGATTCGCGAGGGGCTGGCGCGCACGTTCTTCTTTGATCCCAATCCGTCGGTGCGTCGAGTCGTAACGATCGGCACGCCGCACCGCGGCAGCGAATTTGCCAACGACGCCACCCGCTGGCTGAGTCGCCATCTGATTCGCATCCCGAGCATGATCCTGCAGGGTCGGAATCAGTTGATTGCTCGCAATCCCGACTTCTTCCGTCCCGGTGCGCCGCTGGATGTGACCACGAGCATTGATTCGCTCGATCCCGAGTCGCCCCTGTTGCCGGTGCTGCTGGCAGCTCAACACGGGCCTTGGGTGAAGTATCACAACATCGCTGGCGAAATGCCGCACAAGGGCGTTGCCGGTTGGTTGGCCGGCGGCGATGGCGACGGGGTCGTCACCCTCGACAGCGCTCGGTTGGACAGCGCGGAGTCGCAAATCGTGGTTCCGGCCGATCACTCGGGCGTACACCGCCATCCGCAAAGCATTCTGGAAGTGCGTCGCATTCTGTTGGAACACGTCGCCCAGTTGCGCAGCTTTCCGTTTGGAGGAGACGTCATCCAGGCTTCCACGCCGGACGACGGGCCCACGCCAACTTCGTTGCCGGCCATCGGTACGGCCGAGACTTTTTCTCCGTCGCGGTTCTAAGCGGCGGTGGTTTGAGAAACAATCTCACAATCCCTCTACCCCAACGCGTTGGTAGTCTGTCGTTAAGTGTGCCGCTCCTTCCAGCCAAGATGGCCACGTCACATGGTTGTCCGGGGTGTGGCAGAGCGTTGAGCCCAATTCCGTTGAGGCGGCTTTTCAACAGAGGGGTGGCTAAAGGTTTTGCTTGACGATGTTTTTTGCTTGATTTGGCCATTAACATTGCGCAGCTGGGGGAAAGGTAATTGCCACAAGAAACACGAAGAGGCACGAAAAGGATATGAATTAAAGTGAACCCTGATTCAGCACTCTTTTTGTGCCTTGTTGTGTTCTTTGTGGCTATCAGAAGACTTACTATTATTACCGACATCCAGTTCAGTGTTCAGAGACGATTCTTGGTCACCAGCCGCATTGCCACGCAATGCACGGCGCGGAGGAATTAGGTTTCACGCAGAGGCGCTGAGGTCGCGGGGAGAGTGTGCGGGTGGCCGGGGCAAAGCGCAGCGTCGCGGTGGGTTTGTTGTGACAACCAAGATAAAGGCCCCCACGGGGCGGCCCTAATCTGATCTTATAGACCTCTGCGCTTCCAATGAGCCGAGGGCGCCCAGCGGAAGCCCGAATTTCACTAGCAAACGCAAGAGCAAGGGCTCATTTGTTGCGCAGACATCAGTAGAAAGGACTCTCGCCAAGGCGCTAAGGCGCAAAGGGTGACGCCTGACAATCTCCGGCCTTCGCGCCTTTGCGCCTTGGCGAGATACTCTTTTGCCCCCCTAAACGGGACAGGGTCTAATATGTGGGTCTTACGGTGATCGTGGCAGGCCTTGCGCGGCGTGGTATAGTTGAAGTCCCCAAGGACTAGTCATGCTTGCCTGAATCGCCAATATTAGACCTGTTCGGCCGATCCCCGCCGGGTTGGATGTTGGGCTCGGTGCTCGGTGGAACTTACGTTTCGTCCAGCGGGCAGATTCACCGCGGAGCTTAGGGAACACTGCAAACTCGCACGGGTGGGGGCATTCTCATGCACGAACCAGGGGCTGCTTGGGCGCAGAGGTGAAATTCACCGAAGCGTCTAAATGCAAGTTGCTCAAGATGCGATCCTACGCCTTATCCGCTTGTTTTGCGATCACTCCGGCTTTGGAGCCGTGATCTTGGCCAATTGGAGACAATCGTAGCCTGAAAGGGACTGCTGTAAGCGCAAGCAGGAGGGTATGGCCTTCCCCCCTCAAACTGATCCGGTCTGACAGATTGCCGCCCTTGCCTAATACCTTGAGAGTCGGTCGCGTACTCGACGAAGGGCGCAAGATCGTCGACGCGATTCGCCAGGGCGACAAAGTCGAGAAAGTGGTCATCGCCGATGAGTAGTTGGCAGTTTTGGCCGAAAAAGCTCGGAATTTCGCATCAGTCTGCTTGTTTCCAAATAGTTAGCGCTCATAATGATTATCTCACTAACCATTTTTCGGCCGATCCACCGACCCCTGCGGACGCCTCCCGATGTTGCAATACGATTTCGAACATAGCGTCGGTTATTGGCTCACGATGGCGCATCAGGCGTATCACCGTGAGTTTTCGTCCCGCATCGCGCCGCACGGCGTCACCTATCGCCAGGCACAGGTCCTCGGCTGGCTAGTCGTGGAGGGCAAATTGACCCAGGCCGAGTTGGCCACTCGGATGTTCATCGAACCTCCGACGCTGGTGGGCGTCCTTGATCGCATGGAAAAGTGCGACTGGATTGCGCGACAGCCCTGCCGCGAAGACCGCCGCAAGAAATGGATTGTCCCCCAACAAGCCGCCGAACCGGTTTGGCAGAAGATCACCGAGTGTGCCCGCGAATTGCGTGAGCAGGCAGCTCAAGGCTTCAGCCAATCGGAGTTGGCTACGTTGCGTCACCTGCTATCCCGCATTCAGGCGAATATGTCGCAACCAACTGTAGTGGCCAAGTGAGATTAAACAGTTCATCAAGATTACTAGAGACAGGTGTGATGCGAACATTCCTTAGCACTGCCATGCTGTTGACGTTAGCTCTCAACTGTCGCGTCGTCGTGGCCCAAGCGGTGGTGGTTGTCGCATCGGTCGTGGAAAGGGAAGTCACTGCCGGCAGTACGTTTGTAGGAACGGTCACGCCCTCGAAGCGCGCGGTTATCGGCAGCGCCGTCGATGGTCGCGTGATCGAGTTTCCGCGAAATGAGGGCGATCGCGTTGAGACGGGTGAACCACTCACACAACTGTTGACCAAAACGATTGAGTTGGAGCTGACCGCAGCCAAGGCGGAACTCGAATTCCGACAGCAACAACTGGCCGAGATGGAAAACGGCACCCGGCCGCAAGAAATCGAACAAGCCCGCGCACGGATGGTGGCGGCAAAGTCGCGCAGTGAATTTCTGGTAGCCCGCCGTACCCGCACCGAATCCGCTTTCCGCATCAACCGAGCCGCCTCGGAAGACGAGTTGGAGCAGGCCACCTCGCTCGCCACGGAAGCCGAGCAGAGTTACCTCGAAGCCCAAGCCGCGTACGAAATGGCCGTCGAAGGTCCACGCACCGAAGCGATCGCCCAGGCCCGTGCGCAGGTCGGCGTTCAAGAAGCGATGGTCGACAGGCTGCACGACCAAATCACGAAGTACACGATCGTCTCCCGATTTGCTGGCTACGTGGTGGCCGAGCATACTGAGGTCGGGCAATGGGTGAAGAGCGGCGATCTCGTGGCGGAAGTCGTGGAACTAGATACGGTGGAGATCGCCGTTCAGGTAGTCGAGCAATACATTCCCTTTGTAACGGTAGGCCAGCAGGTGCGGGTGGACATTCCCTCGCTTGGCGAACGGATTTTTGCGGGCGAAGTGGCAATGATTGTGCCCCAGGCCGACGTGCGCGCTCGCACCTTTCCCGTGAAGGTACGCCTGCAAAATGAAATCACAAATGCCGGACCGCTGATCAAATCAGGCATGCTGGCTCGAGTGACGATGCCGACCGGGGCAAAGCAGAATGCGCTGCTCGTACCCAAGGATGCGCTGGTATTGGGAAAACAGACCACGGTGGTCTATGTGGTCAACTCCAGCGATCCCACGAGCAAACAAGGCCAAGTGGCACCCGTCCCGGTGGAACTCGGCGTCGCAGAAGAGGACCTGATTCAAGTGACCGGAGCCGTGGTGGCCGGTCAGTTCGTGGTCGTGCGGGGCAACGAACGGCTCTTCCCGGGACAAGCAGTGACTGTGGTACGGGTGGTCGACGAAACGTCGACCGCACAGGTTCCCTCCGATTCGACTCGCGTTCCCTGAAGCGGCACGTCCTATGTCATTTGCCGAAGCCATCGTCCGCAGCCCGGTAAAAGTGTCGGTGGGTGTTCTGCTCGTGGTGCTCTTCGGGCTGGTCTCCCTCGAGCGGATGCCGATGCAACTGACTCCCGAAGTGCAGCGGCCCACAATCACGATCGAGACTCTGTGGCCGGGGGGCAGTGTCCAGGAAGTGGAGCAGGAGATCGTCGTCGAGCAGGAGGAACAGCTCAAGGGCGTGGAAGGCGCCACGAAGTTGTCTTCCGAAAGCACCGACTCTGTGGGAACCATTACCATTGAGTTTGGCATCGGCACAAACATGGAAGAGGCGCTACTGAAGGTAAATAGCCGCCTACAACAAGTACGCGACTACCCCGAGGATGCGGACCAACCGGTAATTAGCACCGCCAACTCTGCCAGTCAACCAATCGCATGGTTTATCCTCAGCGCACGGCGACCGACCGAGGAACAGCTTGACGCCTTCGCCGCCCGCTATCCCGAATTGACCGAATCGCTCCAGCGTGTGCGACGAGCCCGCAACATTGGCGTGGCGATGTTGCGGCTGCGGCAATTGGCGGTTGAGCATCCGGAATTTGCCGAGCTGTTGCCTCCGCCTGATTTGGAAGTCACTCACGAACGGCGCCTCGCCGAAGATGAGATCGAATCGCTTTTCGAGCGCGTGCCGGGCGTTTCTCAATCGAACGTGATCGGTGGCCTTGAGGACGAACTGCAGGTTATCGTCGATCCCGAGAAACTGGCTGCTCGCCAGGTCACGCTCGCCGATGTCCGCCGGGTGCTGCAAACGCAAAACAAAGACACCTCGGCCGGCGATTTTTGGGAGGGAAAGCGCCGCTACGTGGTGCGGTCAATGGGCCAATTTCGTAGCCCGGAACAAGTACAAGATCAACTATTGACGATCCGCGACGGGGCTCCTGTCTACGTCCGCGACGTGTCCCAAGTGCGACTTGGCTATAAGAAGCCGGCCGGCTTGGTGCGCCGCTTTGGAGAGTCCAGCATCGCGATCAACTGTGTTCGCGAAACCGGCGCCAACGTGCTGGACGTGATGGCGGGCCTGCGCGAGGTCAACCGCTCGCTGAACGAAAATGTACTCTTCCCGCACGGCCTGGAGCTCACTCAAGTTTACGACGAAACCGAGTACATCAATTCATCCGTCGATCTTGTTCAGCAGAACATCTTTATTGGCGGCGCGTTGACAATGATCGTGCTGATGGCGTTTCTGAATCTGGGCATGCGAACGCTACTGGCAATCCCGTTGATTGTGGGCAGTTCTCTGGCAGCCGCCTACGTCTCGCCTTGGTTCTTTGCCCTGTGTCTCTTGCTGATCGTGGTGGGCGGCTTTTGGTTCGCTCGCGGGGCATTGGTCGTGGGATTAGCCATTCCCACGAGCATCATCGGCACCTTCCTGGTGATGGGGATCATGGACCGTTCTCTCAACGTAATCAGTCTTGCCGGACTGGCGTTTGCGGTCGGCATGTTGGTGGACAACGCGGTCGTCGTGCTGGAGAACATCCATCGTCGGTTCAATCTGGGTGAGTCGGCCGCAACGGCTGCTGTACGCGGTGCTCAAGAAGTATGGGGCGCCGTGATCGCGTCGACGCTGACAACCGTGGCAGTCTTCTTGCCAGTGTTTTTCATTCAGGAAGAAGCTGGGCAGCTATTTCGTGACATCGCGCTAGCGATCAGTGCCGCCGTCTCTCTGTCACTGCTGGTCTCGGTAACGCTGATACCAACCTTCTCAGCCCGGCTGTTTCATCGAGATCAGCAAGCGCTGAAGGCTCAAGAGGGTCCCCGAATTGCCCCACATTCGCTGGCCGCAAAGTTGATCCAAACGATCAAGGATCTGGCCCAGTTGCTCGTTACCGCATTGGTGGCGACCAATCGATGGATTCAACGGGGCTTCGTCCGTCGCCTTGCCACGGTGTGCCTGATGGTCGGTCTAGCAGTGGGTGTAAGCTGGCTGATCTGGCCGAGGGTGGAATATCTGCCCACCGGCAATCGCAATCTGGTCTTCGGCATCATCCTACCTCCGCCGGGCTACAACATCGATCAGTTGATGAAATTGGGAGAAACGGTGGAAGAGGGGCTGCGGCCCTACTGGGACGTCGAGCCTGGCACGCCTGAGTATGAAAGCCTGGACGGGCCGGCCGTGGGCGACTTCTTTTTCGTAGCGTTCGGTCGGATGGTGTTCATCGGCGTACGCGCCTACGATCCGATGCGTTCCGGAGAGTTAGTGAACCTGGTGCAACAGGTAGGCGCCAGAATTCCCGGCGCGATCTGCGTCGCCAAGCAAGCGAGTCTGTTTGAGGACGGGCTGACCGCCGGCCGGACGATCGACGTCGAGATCACAGGTCCGGACGTCGAAACGCTCGTCGATTTGGGAAGACAGATTTTCGACCAGGTGCCAGAAGCGATTCCCAACGCCCAGTCACGGCCCGTGCCAAGTCTCGATCTTTCTAGCCCCGAAGTCCACGTGTGGCCCAAGCTGATCCAAATGGCCGAGATGCAGATGACTGCCTCGGACCTTGGCTTTGCGGTGAATGCATTGGTCGACGGGGCCTACGTGGGCGACTACTTCCTCGACGGCAAAAAGATCGACTTGACGATGATCGGAGAATCAAAATACACAGACAGTACCCACCAGATTGCCACCGTGCCGATCGCCACGCCCTTAGGGCAACTCGTGCCGCTCGCGGCCCTGGCCAATGTCCAATTGAGCAACGGCCCTGAGCAGATCAACCACCGCGAACGGGTGCGGGCAATTACGATCGAAGTGTCGCCACCGCCGGAGGTAGCGCTCGAAGCAGCGATGCAGACGATTCGCGACCAAATTGTCGGCCCCATGCGAGAAAGGGATCAACTTAAGGGCGGCTATCAGATCGCCCTGGCTGGCACCGCCGACAAGCTACGCAACACGTGGGCGGCCTTGCAGTTCAATCTCGTGCTGGCGCTGGCGATCACCTACCTGTTGATGGCCGCGTTGTTCGAGTCGTGGCTCTATCCTTTCGTGATCATTTTCAGCGTGCCGCTGGGCGCTGTAGGTGGCGTGCTCGGGTTGACGGTGCTGAACCTTTTCGTGTTACAACCGCTTGACGTGCTGACCATGCTCGGCTTTATCATCCTGATCGGGACGGTGGTGAACAATCCTATTCTGATCGTGCATCAGTCTCTCAACCTCATCCGCGAGCAAGAGATGACTCACACCGCGGCAATTCTCGAGAGCGTGCAGACCCGCATTCGACCGATCTTCATGACGACTACGACCACGGTGCTCGGGCTGTTGCCGCTGGTGCTCTTTCCCGGCGCGGGCAGCGAACTGTACCGCGGTTTGGGAAGCGTCGTATTGGGGGGCCTGGTGATGTCGACGCTGTTCACACTAGTGCTCGTGCCCACGCTGTTTAGTTTGGCACTCGACGCAAAAGAGGCCATCGCTGCCAAGATCTGGGGTGAAGATCGCGAGGAAATCGCCATTCCCGAGAGGGAAACGATTCCCTTGCCGTTGGAAACGTCCACGCGTTGAGTGTGCTATGCACTCGTCCGCGTGGGCATGTCTCGCTTCGATGACCAAACGTGGCCACCCACCCGCAAGCCCAGGGCGGCGTCCGCCGTGGCGGACTCGCCCTGGGATAGGGTCTTTTGCCCAATTGGGATGTTTTTGAAGAAGCAAGACGGGCGCACATACTGATGCGCGTCCTTCTCACAGGCCTGGTGGGCCGCAACAATCCTACCGCAGG
>CAXMSB010000332.1:0-10849 GCA_964195615.1 uncultured Granulosicoccus sp.
TAGATACGCGTGGCATAGTGCAACCTTTCTTGATGCTATTCCAGTCATTGACCGGAATACTCGAGAATCAGAGGCTGCACTCCGGAACGCCCGTAGGTAAAAAAGTATCTGTTTTTTCAGCTGTTTTTAAAAGTGGCGGGGGCCGGATTCGAACCGACGACCTCGAGGTTATGAGCCTCGCGAGCTACCTGGCTGCTCCACCCCGCGACAGTAGACTCGTCATCCTATCATTCGAGCGCCCCGCTTGGCAAGTGGACTTTCTGAACGCTTCGGCGCCTGGACTCAAAGAAGCTGGGGAGTTCGAGCCGTATCGGTCGAAAAACTCGCGAAACTTGAGGGCTGGCCAACTGGTGCGGTCAGTCGCCCTGTTCGGACCGTCTTCCCAGCACAACGCTCCTCGTCGCTGCCGAGTGCGGAGCCAGCGGGCCAGATGGCCGATATTTGTAGGGGTGGCGGTGATTTCCAGGCTGGTCGAGAAGCCGCTGTGCTGTGGTTTGCTTGCTCGCCAGGATGGGCAAGGATAGACTTGCAATAGAGGGTCTACGGGGATGGCCGAGTCGACATCGCAACTGCAGGCGGAAGCCTGCGGTCATTAAGTTCTTTCCCCAGACACGACCCGCGGAACGGAGAAGACTGGCATGAGCAGTTCAGAGCCCCGCCTGATGTTTGGCGACGGACTGGGCGACATGCGCGCTACGCCGGTGATCGGTTCGTTGGGATCGGTTTCGGCCGACGCGGAGAGTTCCATTTCAGAAGCGACCCTAACTTCCGGTTCGTCCCGAGGTCGCCGCACCAACCCGGGCGCCAATCTTCCGCCGCTATTCTCGCTGAGCGAATTCGTTTTCGAAGCTCCTCCGTGGCTGTTTAGTGCTGGCTTGCATCTGACAACGGTGATCATTCTGGGGCTGTTGATGTTCTCTCCCGAACGGCAGGACGAGCTGTTGTTGCGTTTCGATTATCGGGAGAGCCAACAGGAAGACTTTTCCGGCGACGACGTCGACATGCCTCTCGACCTGTCGGACAACGAACTCGACACAGCCCTGGCCCCCCAGCAGTTGCCCCAACTTGAAAATGCATTGACGGTCGAACCAACGACAGTGCGATCGCCTCTGCTGGATCAACCGTTGCCCACCGATGCCGCGCCGATTCGCATGGCGCTCTCTGGGCGCGAGCAGGGGATGCAGCAAGCGTTGCTGAACGCCTACGGCGGCACGCGGGGGACGCAAAACGCCGTGAAGGAAGCCCTGCGGTGGCTGGCACGCAACCAGGGGAAGGGTGGCATGTGGAGCATGACGGGGCGCTACGCCGATGGCTCGGGGAACGAGAATCAGGAGGCCGCCACCGCGCTGGCCCTACTCGCCTTTCAAGGTGCCGGCTACACGCCCAACAGCAACGAGCACGAACCGTTCACCAGGGTCGTCTCACGCGGCTGGACGGGCTTGCTGGCCCAGCAGGACGAGACCGGCAATTTCTATCACACGGGGCGCTCGCATGGCCAACTCTACACGCAAGCGATCTGCACCATCGCCATTTGCGAGTTGTACGGCATGACACGCGACTCCAAGTATCGTGAACCGGCCCAACGGGCCATCGACTACTGCGTTGAGGTGCAAGCTCCCGAAGGGGGATGGCGGTACTTTCCGGGATCGGGCAGCGATCTGTCGGTCACCGGTTGGTTCGTCATGGCGCTGCAGAGTGCTCGAATGGCGGGGTTGACCGTTCCCAGTCCCACGCTCAGTCGCATCGACGACTTCCTCGAATCGGTAAGTCGCGACGATGGCAGCCAGTATGCCTATCAGCGGCAGCAAGGCGCTACGCTCAGCATGTCGGCCGAGGGATTGCTCTGCCGACAGTACCTCGGTTGGCAGCATTCTGACCCACGTCTCCAGCGCGGCGCGGATCGGCTCATCGAGAATTTGCCAAGTTGGGAGGAGGGCCAGCGGGACATCTACTATTGGTACTACGCCACCCAAGTCTGTCATCACATGGAAAGCCAGCATTGGCGTGCCTGGAACGAGGCGATGCGGGTGGTGCTTCCCGAGAACCAGGTCCGCGAAGGCCGGGAGCGGGGCAGTTGGCACCCCCGCGGCGATCAGTGGGGTTCCGCGGGCGGACGCCTGTTCGTCACCTGTCTCTCGACCTACATGCTGGAAGTCTACTACCGGCATCTGCCCATCTATCAGCTCGACCTGTTGAACGGCGGGCTCTGACCGTTCTGTTCGTTGCCCTCTTCTCTCCGACTGACTGATGGCGCACACTGTAGACATCATGAAATTACTCTCCGTACGACAGAAGCTCAACACCCGACCCCTGACCGACGTGGCCCGTGAGGTTCGAGTGCAACTCGACAGCCTCGGCCTGGAACCGCCGCAGGGTCGCGTGGCGATTCCTGTTGGCAGCCGCGGCATCGCTCAGATTCCGACGATCATCCGCACCGCCGGCGCTTGGCTGCGCGAGCACGGCGCCGAACCGTTCATGGTTCCGGCGATGGGCTCCCACAACGGCGCCACCGCCGAGGGTCAGCGGCAGATGATCGAGTCGCTGGGCATGACCGAAGACGCGATGCAGATGCCGATTCGCTCCAGCATGGAGTGCGTCAAGCTGGCCTCCGTCTCGACGGGCGACGTGTGGCTCGATCGTCACGCGTACGAAGCCGACGGCATACTGGTCGTCAATCGTGTCAAGCTGCACACGTGCTTCTCCGGCCCGGTGCAAAGCGGGCTGGTGAAGATGATGGTCGTCGGCATGGGCAAAATCCGCTCGGCCGAAACCTTTCATTCCAGCCCGACGCCACAGATGAAAGACATGTTGCTGGAGATGGGGCAGGTACTCGTCGACTCCGGAAAATTCTGGGCCGGGCTGGCGATTCTCGAAGACGGCCTCGATCAGACGGCCGAGATTCACGCCGTGCCTGCCGGCGAAATTCTCTCTCGCGAACCGCAGTTGCTCGAGCGACATCGCGACTACTTTCCCTGCTTGCCACTCGATGATCTCGACGTGTTGGTGGTCGACGAGATCGGAAAAACCTTCAGCGGTACGGGAATGGACACCAACGTCATCGGCTATCGTGGCGTGAAGGGGTACGAAGACCTCGACCGGCCGCGGATCAAGATCATTGCTGCGTTGGGGCTGGTTGCCGCTTCGCAGGGCAATGCCATTGGCGTCGGCCTGGCCGATTTTATCTCGCAGCGACTGCGTGACGCGATCGACGAGCAAAAGACCTTTATTAACGTCTACACGACCGGCGAAATGGAGCGTGCCAAAATCCCGGCGACGTTGCCCGACGACGAAGCGGTCGTCGAGAGCATTTGCCGCCGCTACGGCTCGCGGCGTTGGATGTTCATCCCCAACACGCTCCATCTGGAGCATCTCTTCGTCAGCGAAGATCTGCGCGACGCGGTCGAAGCCTGCCTGAACTGTACGATCGAAGGCGAGCCGTTTGAACTGACGTTTCAAGACGGTCGGCACCGATTGCCGTTCTGACGGGGCTCCAGCTCGGCGGCCAATTCCGCGCGGCGGAGTTGGTCGTGAAAGTCGACGTTGCGGAGCGCTTCGCGACGGATCGTGCTAACCGCTAATTGCTAGCGTTCTATCGGGAAGACGACACAACCTTCGAACAAACTACGAAATTGGAACTACTGACTCTAGAAATCACGACGATGATGTGATCGATAGTCTCGGAGGCTTTGTTCTCATGGACGTTTCACCATGCGCCAACAGCGATGAATGCGTTGGTTGCGGAAGCCCCATCCGCTACAATTCGTCGCACCACTAACTCTCCACAAGCAACTGCTATAGCAGTTCCTACCGCATTTCTAAGCGGTAACGGAGGACGTTTGACGAAGGAGACTATAGAAGATGGCTTGATAACCGTCCCGTAAACTCCACTACAGCTCGGCTGGCGCGTCAGCGGTGGTCGGCGTCGCGTTGGGCTGGCCCTATTGATCTTTGCGCCGTCAAAGAACCCAAGGCGACCAACGGGAGCCTGGGCCACGTGGAGCAAACGTCACCCAGGGGGCTCATTCGCCGCGCAACCATCAAAAATGCCGCTGCATATTAGCCACCGGAATTGCCACTCTGAGTGTGGTGCCCTTTTGGGGTGCAGTTTCTATCGTGAGATGCCCTTTGCAGAGGATCGCCCTCTCCTCCATGCCAATCAGTCCAAGGCATCGGTTGGGCTGCCGCCGGACCGAGGCATGGTCAAAACCCTTCCCGTCGTCTTCCACAAGAAGCAAGATCGCTTCGTCGGTCCGTGACAATACCACGCTTGCTCTGGAGGCATTGGCGTGTTGGACGACATTGCTCAAAGCCTCTTGCGCAATGCGGTATAGGACCACTTCGAGAGGACCGGAAAGGCGGTCTTCTCGCCCCGACACGTGGATGTATTGGTAGTCTAACTCAACGTCGACTCGTTCCGACAACTCTTCAATATGGCGAGCGAGCGTAGCATCGAGGCCGTAATCATCCAGGATCGAGGGTCGCAACTCCAACGCCATCTGGCGGATTTGGTCGATTAGCTCTCGTATCCCACCCTCGCATGTTTCCCTTTGCTCCGGAGAAATGCCGTTTTCTTCGCAGAACAGCCGCATCTCAATCAGAATTGCTGACAGAGACGGCCCCAGCCCCTCGTGCAGCTTCTGTGCCACACGTTTGCGTTCGTTTTCCTGGGATGTAATCACGCTGGTGACCAAGCTCTCGCTGGCCTGACGCGCTTCCTCTCTTGCCAACTGTTCGGCAAGCGCCACGCTCGCCGCATTTGCGGCAGCTTCGAGGAACTCCAAACGGGAAGTGTCGAGCCTGTCGCCGGGCTTCAGATAGAGATTGAGGACTCCGAAGACCTTGCCTTCATAACTGAGAGGCAGCACGGCGTGCTCGTGATAAAACATTCCCTCGTATTGTATGATGTGGTGATAATTGACAGACGAGCAGAGAATCCTCTTTCCGGTCTGAGCGACGGTGCCACAGAGGCACTCGCCCAAACTCAATTGCGAACAACGGTTCTTCAGCGGGGAGGCAAGGTTGCGTTGCGCGACCATCTCGACCTTCTGCCCTCTAATAAGAAAGCCGGCGGAGCGGCTGGCCATGCCAAGCCATGACAACGAGATAATGTTGTCCAGCAACACTTCCAGGATATCACTGGCACGCCGGCATGGCTGCAGATCCTGGAGCAGCAAACAGAGGGCCCGATGATGCTCCGCACTGTGGGACGCTCCATCTCTGGCATGAGCATCCGTTTTCTCATTGATCGGGTCGGTCATCGAACCCGTCCTTTCCGCTTCCCTATTCGTTCCTTTCAAACGCCTTCTTCACCAAGTTTCTTTGTCGACCCCTTCTCGGTCTTACGAAGATCGCTTCCATTTCGTCTGAGGCCTCACTCGCGGTGCCGGCGCATGTGGAACTAACTTGTCCTATCATCGATTATAATCTCCTGTGTCCCCTTTGGCAATCTTCCAACCTTCCTGCGCAGGAGAACTGCAGAGTCAGAAGAAACCGCCAAGCGTGCCAAGAAGACAGCGGAAGATACACAACCAAAGTGGTTCCAGGGTTCATTCGCCGCGCAACCCTCAGTAAATCCTCCAGGGACTGATTTAGTGTTGTTGGCAGAGGATTCAGCCGGGAGGAACAGAAATATCCCTAGAAATATAGGTTGATCTAACTCTTGTTCATCCGCCAACAGCGATGAATGCGTTGGTTGCGGAAGTCTTCGGGGACCGTGTGGCGGCTAATCTCGCGAATGCTCACGGCGGGCAGGGCTGCCTCGTCGAGCTTGAAGCGGCGCGAGTTGCTAGAGAAAAAGATCACGCCTTCGGGCGACATGTGCCGGATCACACCGTTCAAGAGTTCGACGTGGTCGCGCTGCACGTCCCAATCGTGCTTCAAGCGTTTGCTGTTGGAAAATGTTGGCGGATCGACGACGGCCAAATCGAATGTTTGGCCCTGCTCAACCGACGCGAGAAACGCGCTGGCATCTTCGCGAACCAACCGATGTTCTCTGCCAGTAAATCCGTTGAGGCACAGATTCTCGCCAGCCCACCGCAGATAATTCTCCGACAAGTCGACCGACGTAGTCCGCACGGCTCCCCCCGCGGCGGCGTACACGGTAAACGCCCCCGTGTAGCCGAACAGATTCAGGAAGCTCTTTCCTTTGGCCAAATCTCGGACCATCGCTCGGGTGATGCGGTGATCGAGAAACAGCCCCGTGTCGAGGTAGTCGGAGAGGTTTACTTTGAACTTGAGTCCCCCTTCCTGCACGACTCGCGCGTCGCCCTGCTCGGCGAATCGGCCATATTGGGCGTCGCCTTGTTGGCGCTCGCGGTGTTTCAGGAAGATCAGCTCGCGGGGCGTCTCGAGCACTTCGCCGGCCGTGCGGACCATGTGGTCGAGCCAGTCGGCGTGCTGGGCCGCGGTGCGCTCGTGGGGCCGCTCGAACTCGGCAATGTGGAGCGCATCCTCGTACCGATCAACCACCAGCGGCACCTCGGGAATGTCGCGTTCGTAAAGTCGATAGCAGGTGATGCCCCGCTTGGTCGGCCACCGCCGCAGGTGCCGGGCCCGTTTTCGTAGTCGGTTGGCAAACTCCTCGGCTTGGCGCGAGGCCTCGTCGCGCAAGCCGCCGAACGCGGGTGGAGGAGGCGTTGGTATAGACTCGGGCGTTTCTCGTCTTTCGCCGGGGTCACGCCGTCGTGGCGGACGAGGCCCGTGGAACTGAAAATAGGTGCAGGTGATCTGGCCGTTGAACAACTTGCGACGACGGTCGGCCAGCTGGCCCACCAGTTGCTCCAGGTCCTCGCGTGCCGACAGAATAAAATGCGACCACGTCTTCAGTCGCCGCAATACGACGGGCAGCGAACGGTAGAGAGCCGCGATCTCTGCTTCTTCGCCCAATCGCAAGCCGTAGGGCGGGTTCATGATCGTGCAGCCGTACTCCCGCGACGACTGCATGTCGGCGAACGCGCGCTGCTGAAAGTGGATGTCCTCGGTCACGCCCGCCTGTTCGGCATGGTAGCGGGCTAGTTTCAGTGCCTCGGCATCGATGTCGGTACCGATCGGCCGTTCTTCGAGCGGGGGAAGTGCCAGGTCGTCGGCCTCCTCGCGGGCAATGCGCCAGGCGTCGCCCGAAGTAGCCGGCCAATGCTCGGCGGCAAACTCGCGGCGGCGGCCCGGGGCCAGGCGTCGGCCGAGCATTACCGCCTCGATCACCAGCGTGGCCGTGCCGCAGAACGGATCGACCAACGGTCGCCCCGGTCGCCAATAGCTCAACTGCACCAAACCGGCCGCCAGCGTCTCTCGCAGTTGGGCCGGACCGACGAGCGTGCGATAGCCGCGGCGGTGGAGCCCCTCGCCCGACGTGTCGAGTGACAGCGTCGCCTCGTCTTCGAGCAGGGCGACCTCCACGGGTGCCGGTGGCCCCGTCTCCGGCAGCGTTGTGACTCCGAGCTTTGCAGTGAGCCGTTCGACGATCGCCTTTTTCACCGTCCGCTGACAGGCCGGCACGCTCGTGAGCTGCGACTTGTGCGAACGGCCCCGCACGGGGATGGCCGTAGTGGGGCCAATCCACTCTTCCCACGGCAAGTCGCGAGCCGTGTCGAACAAGGCGTCGAAATCGGCGGCGGGAAACTTGGCCAACTGCACCAGCACACGATCAGCACTGCGCAGCCACAAGTTCGCTCGGCAGACGGCGCTCACGTCGCCCGCAAATTCAATCCGCCCCGGCCGGGCCACGCGAGGCTCGTAGCCGAGTTGTTCGAGCTCGCGCACGACGACTGCTTCCAAACCAAAGGCGGCAGTGGCGACGAGCTGAAGCATGAGAGAGGTCGAGTGTCTAGAGTCGAGTGCCTAGAGCCAGAGTGGCTGTAGACGGTGGAAACCATGATGACGCTTCTTGCCGGGACTGGCTAGAGGCGGCAGGGGGGATTGCCGGTGCAGAATTGTTTGTAGTGTGTGATGCCGCTGCCGCGGCTCACGCGCAGCTCAACCAGTGCACCACACTTGGGGCAGAACTCGGGCTCGAACGACTGCACGCCCCGATCCTCGGCGTCCTGACAGCCCACGCACCGCACCGCGTTGGGGAACACTTCCAGACGCTCCGGCGGGATGGGCTCGTTGCAGATCTGGCAGAGGGCGGCTTGCTGCCAGTCGTCTCCGGCGTCGGTTTGCTCTGGAGGTACTTGGAGCAGGCCGGCGAAACCGCAAGCGTCGCACTTGAGCCGCGAGAGATTGACGGCCAACAATTCGCTGACGAGATCCTCCGGTGGATGGGGCGCTCGTCGTAGCAGGCCCAGTGTGCGGAGCCGCCGTTCGATCTCTTGTTGGCCGCAGCAAGTCTGCCAGCCGCACTTGTCGCACTTAAGCGTAGCGGAAAGCATCTCTTTGCCGGCCCTTTGTTGCGGCCCACTGATACACTTTGCTCAACCTATCAATCGACCTGTTTGATGGGTCCGAGTAAATCGTCAAAGTCACCAACTACGTTTCCAGCGCCGGGATCGACGTCTCCGTTATTGTTGCCACTTGGCGTGCCGAAGGTAACGTCCCTGTCAACCACGCCAAAAGTCCCGTTGGTTTCGGTCAAAACAAAATCGGCCGTACCGCCAAAGCCAATGTTGTCTTGCAGGTCGAGGTTGATCGATGAGACAGCGCCATTGGTTTCCATGGTGAAAGCAGTGCCGCCGATATTTGAATTTATGAAGCTGTTGTCGTCAAAGGGAAGCGCTCCAGTCTGATCGCCGATCGTGGCGTTCAGAGTGCGATTGGCTGTCACGATAAATTCGGCGGCGGCATTCGTTGCGCTGTCGTTCTCCACGGTATTACCCGTGAGTAAGAATTGCACGTCGCCTGTGCCATTCACTACGTTGACGTCCAAGGCCTCCTCGTCAGCCGCCGTAATGGTGTTGTTCTGAAGCCTAATGTCGACCTCACCCGTGTTCGCCCCGGAGTTGAAGACGAAGCCTTTCGTATTGGCGGCAGACACGTCAACCATGCTGTTTCGCAAGGTAAAGTCCAACTCCCCGGTGCCGTTGTCTTCAACCTTGATGCCGTTGGCAGCAGGGTTGCTGGTTACAAGCTGGAGGTTGTCGAACACGACCGTCGACGCTGCTGGAGAGGTGTGATCGATGGCGATTGCCTCCGTGGCAGTGGAGGTTACCGTGACATCGTTGAACACGGCGTTTGTAACGCCCATCACTCTTATCGCTTGATTGGTGCTTAGCAGAGTTCCCCCGTCTCCGTCGACGCCGGTAGCGGTTGCCGCACCAATTCGAGTCTGTCCGCCGGTGAGATCGGTCAACAAGATACCATTGGCCGCACCGTTTACCGAGACACTTGCAAACGCCGCTCCCGAGCCGCCGATGGTCATGCCATTCAGGTCGAGACCGATGCCGGTGGTGGTGTCGATCGTATTGGTTCCAGTAGCCGTCAAAGTTCCGCCGCCAGACGCGGAGAAACCAGCTCCTGTCGTGGTGTCGACGTCAACTGATTGGAACGAGACCGATGCGCCCGTGTTATTCGTTAGGGCGACGCCCTGGCCAGCCGTCGTGTCGACGTCGGCACTGATGAAGGTCGATGTTCCGCCCGTATTGTTTTGCACAACCAAGGCATCGCCGGATCCCGCGGTCGTGTCTGCAGTAACACCGTTGAAGGTAGCTGTTCCCCCCGAATTGCCGGAGACCGTGACGGCATTGCCCGTCGTAGTGGTGGTGGCATCGAGATCGTTGAAGGTAATCGAGCCGTCCGTGTTGTTGGCAACCGTGACCGCGGCTCCAGTGCTTGTCGATACCGTCAGGTCGGAGAACGTCGCGGAGGAGCCCGCGCCTTGTCCGGCCACTCGGACTCCATTTCCGGTGGAGTTGCTGACCGTGACATTGTTAACGGCCACGTCGGCAACGTTGTCCACGCTAATTCCAGTTCCGGCTGTGGTGATGGTGCCGCCGTCGCCGGGATCGGTGCCGGTTCCGACAGTGACCGTACCGGTTCCGTCCAAATCTTTGAGTATGATTCCAGCGGCCGTGCCGGCTGTCACGTTCACGGTGTCGAACGCGGCATCGGCGGCGGTGATGGTCATGCCGTCCAGTTCCAGGGCCGTGCCAGCGCCGCTCTGCAGGATCTTGGTTTCGCCGGTGTTTGTCACGGTCAGATCGCCGCCGCCGGTAGCGGTGAATCCCTTGACAACACCGGATGCAGTGATGTCGAGCCCGTTGAAGCTAATCGTGGCGCCCGTATTATTGTCCAGAGCAACGGCGTCGTTGTTTCCGGTGTTCACCGTCAACAGGTCGGTGAAGAGGATGATGCCGCCGGTGTTGTCTTTGACGAGTACGCCGCCAGCTGTATCGTTGATCAAGCCGGTGAAGGCGACTCCACTGCTGGTCATGTCTTGAATATCGACCGACATGCCGCCCCCGGTATTCATGATGTCGATGGCGATGCTCATGTTGGGGTCGCCTGTAGCAGTCACAAAGTCGTCGCCGAGGATTTTTACGGCCGTGCCGATGCCGTTGTTAACAATCATGCCAATGTTGTTCGGGTCGTCGCTGACCGTGATCTTGCCGCCGCCTTCGACGTCAAACGCGTTTCCGATCCCGGCGGTCGCGTGGAGATGATCGAAGGTGATTGTGGCGCCATCGTTGTCCTTCAGTTTGACCGCACTGCCGGCGCCGGTAACAATCGTGTTGACTCCCTGGAAGGCGAAAGTGCCCTCGGAGTTGCCTTCAATCAGAATACCGCTGCCCAAGGTATCGTCGTCGGTGACGTTGCCGGTGATCGTGACTCCGCCGCCGGTCATGTCCTGGATGTCGACCGCCTGACCACCGCCGGAGTTCGTAATATCGTTTGCGATGTTGACCGTTGGATTGCCCCC
>CAXMSB010000333.1:0-2155 GCA_964195615.1 uncultured Granulosicoccus sp.
GCTTTGTCGTTGGCCTTCACGATAATGAAGATAGTCAGCGAAACCATCTGCCGTGCTGCGACACTCATCACGGCAACACGATGAATGCAAACGAAAAGGAGCCACGCAATGGGAGACAAGGGTGGGAAGAAGGATGAACGCCCTGAAAAAACCCTCTTTCCGACCGACCACGTTATCGGGGCAGCAGCGCGGCTGACGCCTGCATTTGGCACCGGATGGTCCAGCGCTGGCCCTCGCCGCCGGGCCAAAATGGCCGGCGACAAGAACCTCTCTGGATTGCTGTGTGATTTGGTCGGAGGTGAGCCTTTCTGTCCGTGTTACGCTGGAACCAGCGCCATCTGGGCGCACCGCACCCGTGCGTAGCGCTTGAAGTTCAGCGCCAGGGTCTTCATGAGGACCGCGAAGGTGACCCGGTCTCGACCTCGGGCCCACAGCTTGGCGAAACCATGGGCGGTTTTCAATGCGGCGTTGGTCGCCTCGACGCCGGAACGTAGCTTGTAGAACTGCTTGAACTCGGAGGTCTGCTGCCGAGCCCGACTCAGGGCGAGTGCGTAGTCGTTGATCGAGAAGCGCACGGTAGCGTGGTTCTTGCCGGCAGGGCAGCTGCCTTCGCATTCGCAAGCCTGGCAGACGCTGGCATCGAAACGCACGAGATGGTGGTCGCCTTTGCGGTTGGGCCCCTGGCGGATGGGGCGGTGTCCCTCGGGACAGCGGGCAATGTCCATACCGTCGTCTTCGAAAGCAAAGTCGGCCAGGCTCAGGTTGTCCGGATCCACCGTGCCGGGAGTGGGAGCGACCAGATCGACGCCCTTCTCGGCAGCCGCGACGAGGTTGTCACCACTACTGTAGGCCGTGTCCGCTAGGAGTTGGTCGGGACCGATCCCCCGCTCGTGGGTCGCCTCAATACAGGGCAGCAGGGCGTTGTGGTCGCTTTCGTGCGCCCCTTCCACCGCCACATGGGTGATCAGTTCTACTGGATTGTCGGGGTGGCAAGTCTCGGCGATCTGCACCTGGTAGCCCTTGCCCTTGTGGTGGCTGTACGTGGCATCGGGGTCCGAAGGTGCTTGGAGGGAATCGGCGGCGATGTCGGTGGGCTCTTTCAGGACCGCAACCAGCTCTCCGTTGTCGGTCTGGACCTCGCACTGTTCGCGAAACAGGCGTACCAGCAACCGGTAGGCGGGAAGGTCTCGAACTTGGAGGTCGTCCTCGAAGTGATCGACCAGGAAGGCCAGATCCTGGGCGGCTTGGCCCAGGCGCCGACGGCTATTGGCCCCCGTGGTGTCAGCAAAAGAACCGGTGCGCTCCAGGTAGCGTTCCTGGATGGGTTCTGGTAGAGCCGCAATGTGCGCGGGAGCCAGTGCGTTGAGCTTGGTCACGAACCGTTCCATCGTCTGGACGAACAGCCCCAAGCGGCTCAGATGGACCATGTTCGAGGAGACCTGCGTGGAGTCCAGTCGCTGTACCCCCGTGCACAGGGCCAACGCGGAGATCATCCGGTCGGTGAGGCTCTCGAAAACCTGCAACACCGCCGCATCCCCCGCCGCGCGGGCGCGGAAGTTGTACAGCGTACGTTCAGAGAGAGTGACTTCACCCGGGGCGATGCCCAGAGCGTGGTGAACCAAGAGATCGAAGTGAAAGGCCTCGAACAGTTGCGCGTCGGTGAGGTTGCGCAGTTCTTTGATCAAGCTCAGGCCAACAAGGAGCGCGATGGGGGAATTGGGTCTCCCGTTGTCGCTACAGTAGAGATGGGCAAACATGTCTTCTGGAATGTGCACCAAGACATCATTGCGAAATACTTCAGCCCACGAATCCGCTAGCTTCTTCCGTAACGGGTACGGCATGGACACACATGGTTGGAAGAGAGATTGCTGTGGATTGTTTTTAACGAACATGTCATGCGCCCTTGATAAGTTACGCTCCATAGAAGAGAGGCACACTTTAGCAAAGCGAAGCAATACATGCCAGTCTTATTAACGTGACCAGCCTAGCCGTAGAGTCTGTTTAGCCCAATAGGCTTTTTGCAGGACGTTCAAGGTTAAAGGTAAAAACAAGGCCTTAATTGAAGATGTAGAAAAACTTGAAGATGAAAAGCAAAAAATCATTGCTAAGTACAGGGCTGAAACGGAAGAGTTAAAAAAACAACATACTCTTGATG
>CAXMSB010000334.1:0-1913 GCA_964195615.1 uncultured Granulosicoccus sp.
GGGCTAGTCCTTAAACAAGCGTATCCGGATCGTGTTTTGTGATGGTGTTTGCGGTTGTCGGCAGGGCGTGGAGTGGGCGGGCGGCCGGTGGTCGCGGGTGGAGTTCTGGTTGGGGGTGCTACATCACTTTGTTCTTGCTGCGCCAGCGCGGTTGAGGGCTGCGATGGTGCCAACGCGTCCGTACGTCGGCTTCGAAAGGAAGGCCTCATTCTCGTAGAGGCAAACGCAACTGATCGAAGAAACGGAAGAAGACATGCTGCCACGGATTCCAGGCAAGCAAGCGATAGACGGTTCGCCGTCCGCTACGAACGATCTGCGCCGGCACCTGGATCATCGTTCGCCGGAACGTGGCGAAGCTCATCCGCAGCAACCTTTGTTTCTCGTTCGCATGTTTCTCCTGCCAGCGGCCATGCACAGGCAGCAACAACGCCGCCCAGGCTTTCAGACTCCAAGCCAGCGAGGCCATCAGCATGTAAGCTCCGTTGCTCACCAGGTTGTCGACCGGCGCCGAGAGCGACCGAACGCCGCTCTTAAGTTGCCCGATCAGATTCTCCTGGTCACAACGCCCGTTGGCCGCGAAGACGATCTCGTCGGCCGGCGTTTTCCAATCATTGGTGATGTAGAAGAAGCACTTGGCATCGTCGAACAACTTTTGCTGGCCTTGGGTGACTTCCAGATCCTTCCAGAGGGCCACCACGCGATAGGTGTGTTTACACTTCGTCGGCGAATAGGCGAACTCGGCCACGTGTTCTTTGCTAAGTCGGATGTTCTTGAACTCGCGGCGGCGGACGATTTCTTCCTTGACGTTATCGGGACGGCGGCGGGACTCCGTTTTTACCTCGTGCTTGGGTCTGCGATGCAAGGCTTTCCAGGCCCTTTGAGGCAGGTTCTCCGCCAGTTCGTAGAGGTTGGCCATGGCGTCGATACCGAAGATAAATCGCACGCCGTCATCATCCCAGCCGTCGAGATACTCGGTCTGCGTGAAGGCCGTGTCGCCACGCAGAGTGATTTTCTTGAACCCCGCCCGGCGGCACAAGGCGATCGACCGATCGAAGTACTTGTGGGCGCCCTCCTCGCTGGGCCGGTTGCCCGACCGGTTGACCAGATAGAGCGGCTCGCCCGTGTTGGCAAGGGAGACGATCAAAGGGTGATAGCCCCAGGTGCCGTCGTAGGCGATGTCCATTCCCCGTTTGCACTCGCCCGTGGTTTCGATCAGCGTGCCGTCGGCGTCGATGATTGCTTCGTCGAAGAACTTTTCGTCCTGCTGCCGCCAGACCGCCAGTCGCGTTTCGTTGAAGACCTCGGCGAGCTTTTCCACGTCGGTCTGTTTGAAGCGACGGCAGAAGTCACCCGCCGTAGTGGGATCGGGGATTCGCCGGGCCCCCAAGGCGTCAAGGTAGACCTCGTCGTTTCGCAAGAGTTCGAGGTGCTCCAGGCAAGTTCCGCCGGCCAGCAGATTGTAGGCGATGTTGAGCACGTGGTCCGATTCGTGATAGGGCAGATGGACTTTCAAGAGGTGCAGTTGCCGATCGACGGCATCGATCAGCCCAAGCTTCCGAGCCATGAGGTGCATAGCCCCGATGCCACCCGGCGTCACGGCCCGCGTTCGCTCGGCGATTTCGTATTGGATGTTGCTGGCAGTCAGCATGGGACGCTGGCACCCCCGGTTGTCGCGTTTGTCCAAACGCCGCTGAATCCGCCTCTTGCGTCGCGTCAATTGTTTTCGTATTCTATCGTTCACTCGAAAACCCTCCATGTCTCGGGCCAAGGGCAAAGTTCCATACCCCTTAAACGCCTGAAACGGCCCAGAGTTTTCGAGTTTTTTCATGCCGCGTAGAAAAAACTCAATTGGAGTTCGCTTGACCAAGGACTAGCTTTCCCCACAAATCCGGGATTAACAATCTCCTGGTAGC
>CAXMSB010000335.1:0-3548 GCA_964195615.1 uncultured Granulosicoccus sp.
GGCAGCAGCTGGGAAGAAACTGTGATGCTGGCCAAGGCGATTGAGGCTGCCGGTGCAACGATCATCAACACCGGCATTGGTTGGCACGAAGCACGTGTTCCGACTATCGCGACATCGGTTCCGCGCGGCGCGTTCGCCTGGGTGACGAAGAAGATGAAAAATGAGGTCACGATTCCATTGGTGACGTCCAACCGCATCAACTTGCCCTCTACCGCAGAAGATATTCTCGCTGATGGATGTGCCGATATGGTTTCCATGGCCCGCCCTCTTCTCGCGGACCCGGAATTTGTTCAGAAAGCACGTGAAGACCGCTCGGACGAGATCAATGTCTGCATTGCCTGCAATCAGGCCTGCCTCGACCACACTTTCGCCAACAAGATGTCGAGCTGTCTCGTGAATCCCCGGGCTTGTCACGAAACTGAGCTGAATTACATCAAGACGAAAGCCAGCCGCCGCTTTGCGGTCGTCGGTTCAGGGCCAGCCGGAATCTCTGCCGCCCTGGTGCTGGCCGAGCGCGGCCATGAGGTTGATCTATACGAGGCAGCCGCAGAGCTCGGCGGCCAGTTGAATATGGCCAAGGTCATTCCCGGCAAGGAAGAGTTTCACGAGATGCTGAAGTACTTCACACGGCAGATTGAATTGCTGGGCGTGAACGTGCACCTCAATACCCGCGTGAACGCCGAAGATCTCGCCGCGAAGAAGTACGATGAAGTCATCATCGCCACCGGCGTCACACCGCGCGACCCAAAGATCGAAGGACAGGATCACCCGAAGGTTCTGAGCTACATCGACGTGCTTCGCCATCGCGCGACTGTCGGTGAGCGCGTCGCGATTATTGGTGCAGGCGGTATTGGTTTCGATGTCGCCGAGTTTCTGCTGCACGACGGACACTCGCCCACACTGGATCTCGACGAATGGCTGGCCGAATGGGGTGTCGTTGATCCCTCCGAAGCACGAGGTGGTTTGGCGACGGAGCGAAAGCGACCAGAACCCACCCGTGAAATTACCCTGCTGCAACGCAAAGCCGGCAAACACGGTGCCAATCTCGGCAAGACCACCGGCTGGATACATCGCGCCGTGTTGAAGATAAACAATGTGCAAATGATCGCTGACGTTAACTATGAACGCATCGGCGACGAAGGCTTGCTGATCAGCTACGGCGACAAACGTGAAAACCCGACATGGCTCGACGTCGACAACATCGTTATGTGTGCCGGGCAAGTTCCGCTACGCGAACTGGAAGAACCTTTGGAAGCGGCCGGCATCAAGACGCACGTCATCGGTGGTGCGGATGTCGCATCAGAGCTGGATGCCAAGCGTGCTATTGATCAGGGGAGCCGGCTGGCCGCACGGCTTTAACCTTTGTCTATGCCAAACGCGTTCATACGATACGACAGTGTCGAGGGACTGATTCCCAGCATAGCTGCAGCTCCGTCAGGTCCCCAGACTCGCCAGTTGGCTGCTTTCAATACAGCAATCAGGTTCTGCTTCTCGCTGGCGCGAAATTCAATTTCGGTCAGGTATTGAAGCTCTTCAGATTCGATCGGGCTCGGTGCCTTTTCTTCCCTGGGCGCACCCCCCATCGCCAGATCGAGTCGCAGTCGTGAGCCTTTGGTCAGGATGACCGATCTTTCCATGACATTCCTGAGCTCGCGAATATTGCCGGGCCACTGGTGTGTTTGCAGCATGGCAGCGTGTTGCTTCGTCAGAGTAAGCGGTTCGCGGCCCAATTCGCAGCAGATGGTTTCCAGGAAACGCGCTGCGAGTAAGCCGATGTCCTCAGCGCGATCACGAAGCGGCGGCAACTCGATCGGGAAGACACTCAGTCGGTAATACAAATCCTCGCGAAACCGTCCTGCTGCGACTTCCGCCTCAAGATCGCGATTCGTCGCTGCAATGACACGCACGTCCACGGATGTCGTCTCATCATCGCCAACTCGCTCGAACTCCTGTTCTTGCAGCGCCCGAAGCAACTTGCCCTGCAATGACAGCGGAATTTCGCCCACCTCGTCGAGAAACAATGTGCCACCGTTCGCGAGCTGTAATCGGCCGACACGATCCTTGTGTGCGCCCGTGAACGCGCCCCGCACGTGGCCGAAGAATTCGCTTTCGAATAACTCTTTCGGAATCGACGCACAATTGACCTTGATAAGCGCTTTGTCACAGCGGTCACTATTGGAGTGAATAGCTCGTGCGATCATCTCCTTGCCTACACCCGATTCCCCAAGCACGAGGACATTGGCGGTCGTATTCGCAACGGCCTCCACCTTAGCAAGGGTTCGTCTCAAGGCCAGGCTTCCCCCGATAATTTCACCAAAGTTAACCGTCACGTCGATTTCGTCGCGAAGATAGTCCCGCTCGTGTTCCAGTTGCTCTTTTAGTTCCGAGATTTCGGCGTACGCCTCTTCACGTTGTTGTTCGATGCGACGTCGCTCCGAAATATCTTTGAAAACAACCACGGCTCCGTCCAGTTTTCCATCGACCCGAATCGGTGTGCTCGTGTACTCAACTGGAACGGGACTACCATTCGCGTGCCAGAATACCTCGCAGTCCACGGTGTGCACTTCACCATCCTTTAACGCTGCGTAAATCGGGCAATCGTCCCGCGGATAGTTCGAGCCATCCGAATGCGAGTGGTGATGCACATCGTGCGAACGCTGCCCAAGCACGTCCTCGAGCTTCCAGCCGAGGATCTCGGTTGCAGCCTGGTTGCTGAATGTCACGCACCCCTTGGAATCCAGGCCGTAAACGCCCTCTCCCGCCGCATCAAGAATGAGCTGGTGCTGTGTCTGGAGCTTTGAGAGCTCGGTTTGCTTCGCCATATCGGTCTAACCTCAGATTCCTGTGGATTAGACCACAGTTTCCTGTGTACCACAACTTTCTGTGGTAGCGTGAAAATCGCTAAGCAATTGTTTTCATTGGCTTTTCAAAGTTGGCACGGTTGCTGCAATACAAGAAGCAGAAACCAGGCATTCACAAATACTCAAGGATTACCGATATGCAGAGACCACCCCTACCGCCGTTTACCCGCGAAAGCGCACTGGCGAAAGTACAGGCGGCAGAGGACGCGTGGAATTCACGCGACCCGCAGCGAGTCGCCCAGGCGTATTCACCCGGCTCCCAGTGGCGTAACCGCGATTTGTTTTTCACCGGCCGCGAGGCTATCGCCGAGTTCCTGAAGGACAAATGGTCGACGGAGCTGCACTACAAGCTGATGAAAGAGCTTTGGGCATTTACCGACAACCGTATTTCCGTGCGCTTCGAATACGAGTGGCAGCACTCACAAACGGGGCAATGGTATCGCACCCACGGCAACGAGCATTGGGAGTTCGACGGCGACGGCTATATGCAACGTCGCGACATGAGCGCCAACGACATTCCTATCAGCGCGTCCGACCGACGCCTCTAAACAAACACTTTTTAAATATGGATAACAACATGAATACACGAATCACAATCGCAACAATCATTCTGGCCACACTCGGGATTACAAACATCGCATCGGCGCAGCTCCCCGACCCCGGCATGACGATAGTCGAAGGCCGCAC
>CAXMSB010000336.1:0-36040 GCA_964195615.1 uncultured Granulosicoccus sp.
CGGATCCAGTTTCAGGATTTCATCGTATTTCTCTTTCAGAAACGTCTGGTTTTCGTAAACCAAACTTTCAATTTTCCTCAGTATCTCGGGTCGCAGTCCGCGATTACTTGCCAGACTGATCGGATCCAACCAGAACTTGCATTCTCCATCGGGCGAACGAACATGGATATGCGCGGGCTCGTTCCCTTCATCGGAATAAAAGTGGAATCGATAAGGACCGATGCGGAGAACAGTAGGCATAAGCGGTCATTCTACATCCAATTCTACTCAGCGAAAAGAACAAGACTTCAAGTTTGTGAACCCGGCAAGCAGTCAATCTCACCCCAACAAAAGCGGCGCATCACTCTCCCCTTCGCGTTCCTCCCACTGCTTGCGGACTTCGCCCAGGCCGTAGACGCATAGCTCGAACGTATCGCTGAGCCGCTCGAGCACCGCGTCAGGCGCCGACTCGGCGTCGGCTGGCAACTGGCTGGCGAGATAATAGTTGCGCTTGCCTTGGTCTTGGTAGCTGATGAGGCTGTCCTTTCGTCCTTTGCGCAGGCGTTCGGCGATCTCGGGATACATGCCGGTCCAAAACAGCGTGTAGTCGCCGATGTGCCGATGCACGCGGCGGCGGGCCGGGCCGCGTCGGGCTTCTGCTTCGGCCAGCATGTCGGCCACTTGCGAAAGCCGTTCACCCGTCGGCGTGCGCAGGCCATAGATTGCGTCGGTACGCACAAAGTGCGCAAGCATCGACGACAAATAGTCCACCAACGGAGGATCCGCCACACCGAGCCGAGAAGTAAAAGTGTATTCGGTCACTCCGGCAAAGAACCGGAGCAACAATCCGCTTCGAGAAGAATCCGCAGTCATGAACGACCTCCAAGGGAAAAAGGTCGGTCGCATCGCGCGGAAGCTTAGGCTTTCCAATTCGGGGACTCGCTCCGCGCGACTCAACCCTCTCAATTTTACCCTGTAAAATTCGTTAGGGTCAAATCAAGTGTGCCGATTATGCCTCACTTCTGTTCTTCGGCACAATATTAGCCCGGAAGACAGAAAAAGTGAGCCGATGGCGCTAGCCGCGGGTTTTGGAGGGGCAAAACGTTATCCCGGTTCACCCGACGCTAGCGCGTACGGCTCACTAGGTGGCTAGACTTCAGAAAGCGCCGCTACCAGCGACGCGACATACTCGCCGATCTCGCTGAGAGTCGCTTCGCGCCCCGTCGCACCAGCTTCGGCCACGCGGCGGACAATTGCCGAGCCGACGATCAACCCGTCGGCCACGGGTGCGAGCAGCCGCACGTGCTCGGGTTGGCTGATGCCGAAACCGATGCAGACTGGCAGCGGCGTTTGCTCGCGGAGCCAGGCGATCCGTTCCACCAGGTCAGGCGGCAACTCGGTCCGCTCGCCGGTGATCCCGGCCACGGAAACATAATATAGAAAACCGCTCGAGGTTTCTGTGATCTTCAGCGCCCGTTCGCGGGGCGTCGTTGGCGTCACGAGTTGAATCAAGCTGAGGTCCCGCGCGCGGCAGACTTCGGCCAACTGCGTCGACTCCTCCACCGGCAAGTCGGGCACGATCATCCCCGCCACGCCCCGCTCGACCAACTGATCGGCATACTCGGCGAGTCCATGGCGATAGACGATCGCGTAGCTGACCATCGTCACCAGAGGCGCGGCTACCTTCGGGGCCACCGCCTGCAAGGTATCGAGAATCGCACTGAGCTTGATGCCTTGATCCAACGCTCGCGTGTACGAGGCTTGGATCACCGGCCCGTCGGCGATCGGATCGCTGTAGGGGATGCCTACTTCGCACATCGAGGCCCCGCGCGCGACCAACTCCTGGATCACCGCCGCGGTGAAATCCAAATCAGGATCGCCTGCGGTCACAAACGGCATCAATGCCTTGCGACCGTCGGTGCGGAGCTTAACAAATAACTCGTCGATTTCAGACATAAGGAAGGGGTTAGGGGCAAGAGGTCAGGGGACAGGACCGAGCGAACCATTCATACCCCATTCGTGAGCGGGATTTTTCGAATCGAGATGCGTCGCAACCCACGAAACGCTAGCGTTATCAGCATCCCGATTGTGAACCACATGGCAGTTCCTAAAAACAAAACTGTGGCCGCGTAGATTCCGTTTATCTCCTTGATTTCAAACCCTGATCGCGGTAGCCAGTGAATCGGGACATCCATCGCATACATGGCCATTCCGACCGCCATCGTGGGGTTCATGTCGTTCCAAGCATCATCAAGTTCGATCCACACACAAGCGCCCCACAACAACGTATGCACCAAAACGAGGGCACAGGCCAGAGGATTACGGCTAATCAGGCGGTCGATACTCATGGCAACTATCCTCATGGGAATATACCTGAACGGCTTCTCAATGCTCCTATCTCAACCAAACGATTGATCCTTCAGCCGGGCAATCTCTGCAGCGTCCTTGTCTCCGCGGCCCGAGAGACACACCACCACCCGCTCGTCGGCCCCGCGCTTCGCGGCCAGTCGTATCGCCTCGGCCACGGCGTGCGACGATTCCAGCGCCGGCAAAATGCCTTCCAGGCGGGCCAAGGCGTCGAACGCTTGCATCGCCTCGGCGTCGGTGCAACTAGTGTACTCGACGCGCCCCGTGGCTTTCCAGTAGCTGTGTTCCGGGCCGACACCCGGGTAGTCGAGTCCGGCCGACATCGAATGCACGTCGCACGTCTGACCGTCTTCGTCTTGCATCACATAACTAAAGCTGCCGTGCAACACGCCGGGGCTGCCGTAGGTCAGTGGCGAAGCGTGATCGCCCGGCTGATTGCCGCGGCCGCCCGCTTCGACGCCGACCAACTTAACATCGCCATGCTCGACAAAAGGAAAAAACATGCCGGCCGCGTTGCTGCCGCCGCCGACGCAGGCGACGACCAGATCCGGGAGAGTGCTAAACCGCAAGCGGCTTTGTTCGATTGTCTCGCGGCCGATCACCGATTGAAAGTCGCGGACGATCCTCGGGAAGGGGTGCGGGCCGACCACCGAGCCGAGGATGTAATGGGTCGTCTCGACGCTGCCCATCCAGTCGCGCATTGCTTCGTTAATGGCGTCGCGCAACGTGCGCGAACCGCTGGTCACCGGTCGCACTTTCGCCCCCAGCAGTTTCATGCTGAAGACGTTGGGCGCCTGACGGCGGATGTCCTCTTCGCCCATGTACACGATGCAGTCGAGCCCAAAATGGGCACATGCGGTCGCGGTGGCCACGCCATGCTGCCCGGCCCCCGTCTCGGCGATCACCCGCCGTTTGCCCATCCGCAGCGTAAGCAGCGCTTGGCCGAGCGTGTTATTGATCTTATGGGCGCCGGTGTGATTCAAGTCCTCGCGCTTGAGCCAAATCTGTGCCCCGCCGCAATGCTCACTCAGCCGTTTGGCATGGTACAGCGGCGAAGGCCGGCCGACGTAGTGTTGCAGCAGTTCGTCCAGCTCGGCTTGAAAACTGGCGTCGGCTCGTGCGGCGTCGTACTCCGTAGCCAACAGATCGAGCGAGTGGACCAAAGTCTCCGGCACATACCGCCCGCCGAAATCGCCAAAACGTCCCGACGCATCGGGTAACTCAGCGGGAGTTTGGCGTGGGGCTGTCGACATGAAATTCTCCAGGGTAAACTGCCAATTCTCGATTGCCGCCAGCCGGCGGTCAAGAGCTGAACATTTCTGACTCGTTGGAGGCAACCGCCGATGAACGCTGATTAACGCAGATATATTCCCCAATCCGCGTCCATCTGCGTCCATCTGCGGTTTCAAATCTCATGCCTGAACTCCCCGAAGTCGAAACGATGCGTCGCGGCATTGCCGGTGCCGTGGGTGGCCGCGTGGTGGGCGTCAGCAAACTACGGTGCCCCTGCAAACCGATCGACATCCGCCCGGGCATCGCCCAGTTCCGCCGCCGTGTGCGGGGCACACGCGTTCGCAAGCTGGCCCGGGCCGGCAAGCGGGTCGTTATTTGGCTCGACTCGGGCGATGCGATCGTCATCGAACCTCGCATGACGGGGCTGGTGCTGGTGGTCGATCCGCCCACCAGCGAGCACCTCCGCTGGCGGCTGGAGCTGGCCGGCGGCAGCATCCCCGAGATCTACTACTGGGACCGTCGCGGGCTGGGAAATGTTCGCCTCTTTTCCGCCCAGGAATTTGACCAACAGTTTGGCCCCGAGAGGCTCGGCCCCGACGCCCTCATCATCACCGCCGAAGCCTTCCGAGAAAACCTGGGCCGCTCGCGGCGCGAGATCAAGCCGGCACTGCTCGACCAGCGCGCCGTCGCAGGAATCGGCAATCTCTATGCCTCAGAGATCCTCCACGTCGCCGGCATCCACCCACAGCGCCGCTGCAGCGTGATGACCGCTCGCCAATGGCAAGCCCTCACCGACGCCACGCACCGCGTCCTCGCCGAAGCGATCCGCCACGAAGGCTCGACCCTCGGCGACGGCACCTACCGCAACGCACTCAACCAACAAGGCAGCTACCAAAACCTCCGCCGTGTGTACAACCGCGCGGGCAAGCCGTGCCCCCGTTGCCGATCGAGCAAGATTACTCGCATCGTGCAGACGCAGCGGTCGACGTTTTTCTGTGGGCGGTGCCAGACTCGTTCAGGGTCACTGCTGTAGGGAATGACTCTCCGTGGCATTCCGTGCCCTGCTACTAAACCGTTCGTAACCCTCCGCTCGGAATGGCACGGTGGCGCATTCCCTACGAATTCCCCACCACCACCTCCGCGGCTCTGCGCCACTGCGTGAAACTCTTCCCCTCCGCGCCTTGCGTTGCGTTGCAACGCGGCTGGGGCGGCCAATAATTGTTGCTGAATTGTCCGGTACGATTTGCGATACTATCGAGAGCGCACGCTTGCGCCAGTTCTTTTACAACTCGAAATACACGCCCCCATGGTGGCTACGCTAAAGACGCACGAAACGAACGCTAATTCTCGCCTTTGTGCACGGGCTACTGCCGCGTAGAGACTGCGATGGCAGAGCATCGTTCGGAGAGGACCGCGCAGTATTGGACGAGTTTAGCGCGAGAATATGGGACCCCTACGCGGCGTGCAAAATGCACAAATGGGCGAGGAACCAGAGACTAGAGTTGAGGGGCAGATGAGGAATTGGATTTGGGATTTCAGATTTGGGATTTGTTGATAGCCGTTCCCTGCAACGCCTCTTGCTCCGTCACGTGCCGCAACTCGATTTGTGTTTCGATCGTTGACGTGGCGTCGGTGCCGCGGAAGGTGCCGTGGGTTGGTGCAGCATGGTGCGGCAGGCGGCCGGTGGCCACCGCGACGTGTTCGTCGGCAACGGCCAGGCCGGTGGTCGGATCGAAACCCCGCCAGCCGGCGCCCGGCAGAAAGACTTCCGACCAGGCGTGGAGGTGACGCTCCTCGTGGTCCTTGATGTCGCAGAGCGAATAGCCGCTGACAAAACGAGCCGGCAGGCCGACGGCGCGGCAGGCCTCGTTGAAGAGCACCGCCTGATCGCGGCACGCTCCGGAGCGCGTCTGCCAGGTGTGCTCGGCCGGGTGCGAGTCGCCTTCGTCGCGCACCACCGTTTCGCACTCGTGGTAAATCCGATCGGCAAGCCGACAGATGAAGCCGAGGGTCTGGTGATTGGTCGAGTCCAACACCTCTTCGGCAAACTCCCGAATGCCGGGAGAATCGCCTTGGGGCTGGGAGTAATAGTCCAAGAGTGGTTCCCGCGGAATGTCGACGGCGTAGGGCAACGATTCGGCATCGCCATCCAACAGAAAGTCGTACGGATTGGTGCGCCGCGTTTCGACGACCGCGTCGCTGGTGAAAATAAGGTTAGGCGTCGTCCCCTGGAACCAGATATTCGCCGCGTTGTTGTCGTGCGCGTCGAGTCCCTGCGAAAGGCCGGCCGGCTCCGGGAGCAGGTGCAGCGCATAGCCGTGTACGTGTTGCGAGGCGTCGTGGCGGGGATAGAGCCTCACGGTGAACGGCTCGCAAAAGACCGCCTTGCTGTAGCAATAGCGAGTCACGTGGCGCACATGCACAAACAAATCACGACCCCTTGGCGGAGCGAATCGAGATGGTGTCGGTTTCGATGATGGACCGGCCCTCTTCGTCGAGGATCGAATCCATCCACTCCGAAGGGAGCTGCCGCACCAAGGTTCGCAGTTGATCCTGCCACCAGTTCGAGTTGGAGACGAGGTCCTGTTTTTCGAACCGACGCTGAACGATGGCTTTGGCTTGGGCGTCGTAGATCACCACGTCGATCGGAAAGTCGACGTTCGCGGCGCTGATCCGCGTCGAGTCGAACGCCAGGCAACCGACTTTCAGCGCGAAGCGCATCGAATCGGTGAACATGAGCGTTCGGTCAAGAATCGGCTTGCCGTAGCCCGATTCGCCGATGATGCAGTAGGGGCTGCCCGGGCCGACTTCGACCCAGTTGCCCTGCGGGTAGAGCAAGTAGAGCTTGTGCTCGCGGTCGTTGGCCATTTGCCCGCCGACCAGGGCATGCAGATCGAAATTGAAACTGCTCGTAGTGAGTCCCGCCTCGTCCTCGACATGGACGCGGCGAATCTGTTCGGCGAAGGCGTTGGCAACGTGATAGAGCCGCTCGTAGGGTTCGTCGAGCGTTTCGAGTTGTTCTTCGAAATAGGTCAGTGCCTTGTCACGCACCGAGCGCAACCCCGAGGTCATCAAGAAGAACGGACAATCACCCGACTCGTGCAAGGTCACCTTTCTGGCAGTGATGCACTCGGCACCCGAGGTAACGAGCGTGTCAGCGATGCCGACCAACCCATCATTGACTTTGACACCCAGACAAAACGTCATTGCTGACTCCTGTGTTTTGAAAACGATTCAGTCGCCGCATGCTTTGGAATTGCAAGGCGTCGATCGGCTGAATCGAGAAGAATGTTTCGTAAATACTCTCGCCCACTTCATTCATTCTAGTCTGCAAACCATCGACAAACTCGTGCAATCCGCTTTCGATGATGTCCTCGGCTCGATTGTAGGCCAATTCGGCCTGTATCTGCCCCAGCAGTTTTTCCGCCTGGTTGGTGAATCCTCCCAAAGCGGCGCCTGTGATCGCGTGCAGCGATTCGTTGGCCTTGGTCAAGCAATTGAGAATCGCCCGCGGGAAGTAGCGATCCAATACCAGGAATTCCACGACGTCGATCGGCGTGATCCGCCCATGCCGTTGACGATACATCTGCAGGGCGCTTGCCGAACGCAACAGGGCCGACCACTGCACTTCGTCGAGCGTGGTGCCCACCGCGTCGGGAGTGGGCAGCAGCATGAAGTACTTGGTGTCGAGAATTCGCGAGGTCTTGTCGGCCCGTTCAATCAGTCGAGCGAGCTGGCAAAAGTGCCAACCTTCGTTGTGGGTCATCGTGGAATCGGTCACGCCGATGAAATGCTGGCCAGATTGCCGCAGGTGCTCATGGAACTCGATCAGTTGCTCCAGTTCCGGATTGAGCTGGCTGTCCTCGACCAACAGGTAGGCGCGATTGATGTGCTCCCACATTTCCGAAGAGATGATCTCCCGGACACTGCGGGCATTCGACCGAGCGGCGGTGAAGCAGGAGATGATCGAGTTAGGGTTGGCCTTGTCGAACGTGAGGAAATGCAACACGTTCTCACGGCTCGCCTCACCGTAGCGATCCAGGAACGGTTGCTTGTCGCCGGTCGTGACGACCAACGGCATCCACTGCTCGTCGGTCGTCCCCGGGGCGTCGAGCAAGAGGTTGAGATTCACCGAGACGAATCGGGCAACGTTTTCGGCCCGCTCGACGTAGCGGCTCATCCAATAGAGGGCGTCGGCCACGCGGCTAAGCATTGTTTTTTCTCCTGCGAACGACTACTGGCATTGTTGGGCGACCCAGGTGTCTTTGCTGCCGCCCCCTTGGGAAGAGTTGACCACCAGCGACCCGCGCCGCAGCGCCACGCGAGTCAACCCGCCGGGCAACACGTGGATGTCTTTGCCGTAGACTATGAACGGTCGCAAGTCGACATGCCGACCCTCCAACCCGCTGTCAGTGAGAATCGGCACACGCGACAAGCTGAGCGTCGGCTGGGCGATGTAGTTTCTCGGATCGGCATTGATGCGGTCTTTGAACTCCTCGCGTTGGGCCTGCGTCGAGTGCGGTCCGATCAGCATGCCATAGCCCCCCGATTCATTCGCCGGCTTGACCACCAGTGTTTCGATGTTGGCCAGCACGTGCTCGCGCTGCTGGTCGTCCCAGCAGAGATAGGTCGGCACGTTCGGCAGGATCGGGTCTTCCTTCAGGTAATACTTAATGATCTCCGGCACGTAGGCGTAAACCACCTTGTCGTCGGCGATTCCCGTGCCGGGCGCGTTGGCCAAGGCGACGTTGCCGCTGCGATAGACGTTGAACAACCCCGGCACGCCCAGCATCGAGTCTTGACGAAACGCCTGCGGGTCGAGAAAGTCATCGTCGATACGGCGATAGAGCACGTCGATCCGCTGGAAGCCGTAGATCGTGCGCATATAGACGTAGTTGTCGTGGACCACCAAGTCGCGACCTTCGACCAGCGGCACGCCCATCTGTTGTGCCAGGAACGAATGCTCGAAGTAGGCCGCGTTGAACACGCCCGGCGACAGCACGGCAACGCTGGGGCGTTCAGAGCGATCTTCCTTGAGATACTGCAAGGCGTCGAACAACCGACTGCAGTAGTCGTTGACCGGCTTCACGTGCAACTGCTGGAACAAACCGGGGAAGGTCTGCTTCATCATCTGACGATTCTGCAGCACGTAGGACACACCCGAGGGACAGCGCAGGTTGTCTTCCAACACGTAGAACTGGCCGTCGCCGTCGCGCACCAGATCGGTGCCAGTGATGTGGCACCAAATCTTCCGCGGTGGATCCAACCCGACACACTGCTGGCGGAACGAATCTGCCGCCAGGATGACGAAGTCGGGAATCACCTTGTCCTTGAGAATCCGCTGCTGATGGTAGATGTCGTCGATGAACATGTTCAGCGCCAGAATGCGCTGCTGCAAGCCGCGATCGATCCATTGCCACTCGCGTGCATCGATGATCCGGGGCAGGATGTCGAAGGGGATGGTCCGCTCCTGACCCTGCTCGTCGCCGTAGACGTTGAACGTGATTCCCAGGCGCAACATCGACCGATCCGCGGCCGCCTGTTGCCGGGACAGTTCCTCAAACGAAACTTGCCCCAGCAAGTCGTAGAGCTCCGCACAGTGCTCCCGGGGCGAGCCGTCGGGGCAGAACATTTCGTCGTAGAAGTCGCCCAGATCGTAAGACAAGGTATGCTCGGTCCTGTCGGAAGCGGATGGTGGCTTCTCGGTGGCTGGAAATGTCGGTGATAAGTACGACATGGGTCCAAGTGGGTAGGCTGCCGATCCCGCGTAGCTGATCCGCGGGGCCGACTGGGGACATCGATCGGGCGCGAAGAAACGAACACAGAGAGCAGGGCAAATCCCGCGCCAGTATGGTACGTTCGCTACAACCGTTGCAAGATCAATCACTTTCCTGTTGAAGTCAGCCGAGGCAGGGAGCGGGTTTGCCCAAGAACGAGGCACACGGCAGCGACATTTCCGCTCACTGGCAGCCCTTTACAGCGGGTCGGCGGGCGGAACTTCGGTTGCTCGGAGAGCATCCAAAACCCTGGAACCATTTTTCTGCACCCTATTCAGCCCCCTGGGGCACTGATACTGACATGACCACCGTGAGCGAGCCAACCGAGGTCCGATTGGAAGAGCTGGTTCATCAATACCAGGCCGACGTGTGGCGGTATTTGCGCTACTTGGGCGCGAAGGCCGCGGACGCCGACGACCTCACACAGGAAACGTTTCTGGCCGTCGCCCGATCGACGTTCGAGGAGCGTTCGCCCGCCGAGACGGCCGGCTACCTGCGGACCGTGGCCCGCAACCAGTTGTTGATGGCTCGCCGAAGGCAAGGACGCGAGGTGAACACGGTCGAGCTGGAGGCGGCCGAGCAGGTGTGGTCCGCCAACGTTGGCTCCGCCGGCATGGATGGCTACCTGGCAGCGCTGGCCGACTGCTTGCAGCATGTCGACGGTCGTGCCCGGCAGGCGATCGACCAGGCGTATCGCGATCGCAGGAGTCGGGTTGAGATCGCTCGCAACTTACAGATGAAACCCGACGGTGTGAAGAGTTTGCTACGGCGCACTCGTGAGCTTTTACGACAGTGCATCGAGCGCAAGAGTAACTAGCCGTGTTGCCACGCAACACAAGGCGCGCCATGTATTGCGTGGCAATACGGCTGGGGCTGACAAGAAAGCAACACAATGAACAACGAACCACAACAACCGACCGATCATGAAGACCGCCTGGTCGACCGCGGCCTCGACGAGCTCGTCGGCGGCGACGCGCCGCCGGACCTCTCAGAGCGCATCCTCGCCGCCGCCAGCCAGCAGCCGCTTGCTACCCCCGTCACAGGAGACCCAGCCATGAACGAAACACGGAACACGTTGACATCGAAACGAAGACGTTGGGCATTTTTCGGCGCGGCGGCAGGTCTGCTGATCGCCGTGGGCGTGGTGATTGCCATGCGGCAGATGGATGAAACGCAACTGGCGAAGGTTGCACCGCCTTCCGAGTCCTCTCCAAAAAGTGAGGACAGCATCGGCTTGCAAGGCTTGATCAACGATGACTATGCCTCTCAGGAAGCCGCCGAAGGGTCGCGGCAGAGAAGTGAACCGCAAGAGGTCTTAGAAGAGTCGTTTGCCAAGGAAGAGTTTCGCGGTGCTGGGCAGCGTTTCCGCATCGACGCTTCACCAGGTTCTAAATTGGACCGATTCAGTGAGCCGGTTATTAGGTCGCCTCATTCGGCTCGAGGTGTTATCGCCAGCGGTAGCGGTGGCCTCCCCCATGCGGTCCACTCGATGGGCCAGGCCAAAAGAAAATCTCTCGACGCAGTTGCCAGAGTACAAGACACATCTCAGTACTTTGGCTCTGTCTCCCCAGGACGTCGTCCCCCGGCATCCGCACCTCTGTCGGCCACCGAAGGCATCGGCCCCGGCAACTCGGGCGACCAGTACACTCGAATTAACGAGAACCCGTTCATCGAAGCCCAGGGCGGAAATGCCGTCAGTACGTTTTCGATCGACGTTGACACGGCCTCCTATGCAAATGTGCGGCAGTTTCTCATGCAATCAAACCAGTTGCCACTGCCCGACGCGGTACGGATCGAGGAACTAGTAAATTATTTTGATTACGACTACAGCGGTCTCACCGACGAGGTGCCGTTTGCCGCGCACGTCGAGACGGCCGGGTGTCCCTGGCATCCGGAGCATCGGCTCGTGCGGATTGGCATCAAGGGCCATGAAATCGAGCGGACCCGGCGGCCGCAGTCGAATCTGGTGTTCCTGATCGACGTGTCGGGATCGATGAACCAACCGGCCAAGCTGCCGCTGCTGGTCGAGGGCATGAAGATGCTGACACGCGAGTTGGGTGAGAACGACCGCGTGGCGATCGTCGTCTACGCCTCCAGCGAAGGTTTGGCATTGCCCAGCACGTCGGGCGACAAGCAGGCGACGATCCTCGCGGCACTCGAACAACTGCGAGCCGGCGGATCCACCGCGGGCGGCGCGGGCATCGAGTTGGCCTACCAAACCGCCCAGGACAATTTTATTGAGGGCGGCACCAACCGGGTGATCCTTTGCACAGATGGTGATTTTAATGTGGGCGTTACCAGCACTTCTGAATTGGAGCGGATGGCAGAGAATAATGCGAAAGAGTCGGGCATCTTTCTCACCGTGCTCGGCTTCGGGCGTGGCAATCTCAACGACGCGATGATGGAAGCGATCAGCGGCAAGGGCAACGGCAATTATCATTACGTCGACAACCGGACCGAGGCCCGCAAGGTGTTGGTCGAAGAGATGGCCGGCACGCTGGTGACAATTGCCAAGGACGTGAAGATCCAGGTCGAGTTCAACCCGTCCCAAGTGGCCGGCTATCGCCTGCTCGGTTACGAGAACCGCATGTTGCGAACCGAGGATTTTAATGATGATAAGAAAGACGCCGGTGAGATTGGTGCGGGGCATACGGTTACGGCGCTGTACCAAGTCGTGCCGGCGGGCAAGTCGGTTGATGTGCCGGACGCCGATCCGTTGAAGTACCAGCAGGCGGCGAAACCGGCAAGCGAGGTGCCGGCGTCTGGCGAGATGCTGACGTTGAAGATTCGTTACAAGAAGCCGGACGGCGATTCGAGCACGAAGCTGGAATTCCCAATCACCGACACCGGCGGCTCATTCGCCGAAGCGACTGACGACTTCCAATTCGCCGCCGCCGTGGCCAGCTTTGGGATGCTACTGCGAGACTCCGAGCATCGGGGGAACACGTCGTACGCCGCGGTTCTGGAAATCGCCGAGGGCGGCATGGGACGCGACTTGCACGAGTATCGGGTGGAGTTCTTGCAGTTGGTCAAGCGGGCGCGGAAGTTGGCAGGGGAGTGATACGTTGGCGCCTGCCCCGGCCACCCCAACATACGTTTCCTCAGTAATACGTCAACCGACATCGCTGATGTCCAACGCCTTGCCGTAACGGGCGAGCATCTGGCGACGCAGCTTGGCGTGGTCGGCGTGTTGCAGGCCGGGATCGGCGGCGATCAGCAGTTGCGCATCGCGGCGGGCCGCTTCTAGCAGTTCGCGATCGCGGTTCAAGTCGGCGATCCGTAGCGGCGGCAGGCCGTGCTGTTGCGTACCGAACAAGTCGCCGGGCCCGCGCATTTCGAAGTCGAGCTCGGCCAGTGCAAACCCATCGGTTGATGAGGAAAATGCCTCCAGGCGTTCGCGGCTTAGCTCGCTCATGTCGCCGAGCAGCACGCCGCAGAAGCCCGGGTGATTGCCCCGGCCCACCCGGCCGCGAAACTGGTGCAGTTGAGCCAAGCCAAACCGCTCGGCGCCGGCCACCGTCATTACCGTTGCGTTGGCAACGTCGACTCCCACCTCGATGACCGACGTGCTGACGAGCACCTGCGTCTCGCCGTCGCGAAAATCCTCCATCGCCTGCTGCTTCTCAGCCGACGACATTCGGCCATGCAACAGGCCCATGCGAAAGGCTTCGAGTTCGCCGTTGGTGAGTTGTTCGAACGCCTCGGCGACGCTGGGGGCGGCAATGGTCTCCGACTCGTCGACCAGCGGCGCGACGACGTACGCCTGTCGACCTTCGCGCAAGCGGTCGCGCACGAATTGCCACCACCGTTCTTGCCGGTCGGGCTCTACAAGATAGGTGTTCACCGGTTGCCTACCTTCCGGCAACTCGGTGAGGGTCGAGACGTCCAGATCGCCGAAGAGTGTCATGGTGAGCGTGCGAGGAATAGGCGTGGCGGTCATCACCAGGTAGTGGGGCGATTGGTCGGATTGCCGCAAGGCGGCGCGTTGGCGGACGCCGAACTTGTGTTGCTCGTCGACCACCACCAAGCCGAGTTCCTTAAACCGCACGTTCTCCTGGATGATCGCGTGCGTGCCGAGCACGACTTGGATCTCCCCCGAGGCGATTTTCTCCAGCAGTTCAGCCCGCTCGCGTTTGGCCATGCCGCCAGCGAGCACCGCGAACCGCACGCGGCTCGCTTCGAGCATTGCGGCCAACGTATCGGCATGTTGACGGGCGAGGATTTCCGTGGGCGCCATCAGCGCCGCCTGCTTGCCGTGGGCCACGGCGACCAACATCGCGTACAGCGCAACGATCGTCTTGCCGCTGCCGACGTCTCCTTGCAGCAAGCGATTCATGGGCCTGCCCAGGGCCATGTCGGCAGAGACCTCGCCGATCGCTGCCTCCTGGCTCGGTGTCAGATCGAAGGGCAGCAGCCGGCGGATGCGAGCATCTATCTTGGTCGTTGTGTCCAGGGGAGGCGCTTGCAGTAGTTGCTGCTGAGCGCGGCGGATCGAAAGGGCCAACTGTAGCACGAACAGCTCCTGAAAGATGAACCGTCGCCGCGCTCGGTCGCGCGATTCCGCATCCTCAGGCGCATGGATGGTGCGGATCGCTTCGGCGAGCGGCAGAAGGTCGCACTGCTGGAGCAGGCTGGCCGGGAAGACTTCCTCCGGCACGTCGGCAAAATCTTCCACTGCCGCCTCGACCATTCGCCGCATGTAGTATTGCGACACGCCTTCGGTCAGCGAATAGACCGGCAGCATCCGCTTGCCTTCGGAGGTGGCCTCCTCCTCGGCAAGGTACGTGATCTGCGGGTGCGACATCTCCCACATCATGCCCCGCATCTTCGGTCGGGCGGTGAGCAGCAGCGGTTGGCCTTCGTGAAACCGATTGCGCATGAACGGCTGGTTGAACCAAGTAGCGCGCAGGTGGCCGCTGGGGTCCTGAACCAAGATCGACACGCGCGTCTTACCGAAACCGCTGCTCGCGGCCGCCACTTCGGTCACCATGCCGCGCACCGTTTGCAGCTCGCCTTCGTCGAGTTCGACAATCGGCCGTTCGTTGGACAGATCGAGATAGTCCCTGGGAAAGTCGAACAGCAGATCGCTGGCCGAGCGGATGCCAAGCTTGGCGAGCAGTTCGGCGCGATGACGACCGACTCCGTGCACTTGTGCCACGGGCGTGTTGAGCAGCGATTTGGCGTCAGCGGTCATGAGAGCATTTTACCGCCTGGACGACCGCTGCAATACCTGGCTACACATCCCGTCGGGGTGGCCGGGGCAAAGTCCCGAAGGGCGTGCCCCGGTTGGCGCCGCGTACCGGGGCACCCTTCGCCTTGCCCCGGCCACCCAGGATCAGGCAGGCTCTAGAGAAACTGTTGATAGGCGGCCACGGCCAGCTCGTCAACGCGATCGTTCTCGGGATGCCCGCTGTGGCCGGCTACGCGGGTGTAGTGGACCTCGTGGTTCTGGCGCAACTCGTCGAGCCGGCGCCACAGATCCTCGTTCTTCACCGGCACCATCCGCTTGCCTTCCTTGCGACGCCAGCCGTTGGCTTTCCACTTGGGCATCCACTCGCTCATGCCCTTGCCGACGTAAACACTGTCGGTGAACAGTTGCACCTGGGACGATTTCTTAAGCGCCGCCAGGCCTTCGATCACGGCAGAAAGCTCCATGCGGTTGTTCGTGGTTTCTCGCTCGCCGCCCGATTGCTCGACTTGCTTGCCCGTGGCCGGATGCCGCAGCAGATACGCCCACCCGCCGGGGCCCGGATTGCCGCTGCAGCCACCGTCGGTGAATAAATGAACTTCAGAGAGTTGCGCCATGCTGAGTATCAATCCTTGCTAAGACAAATTCGACAGAATAACAGGATCGGCAAGATTAACAGGATTAGAGAGAGAGTGCGAGCGATATGAAGAGACCTTCTCAACAATTCCTGTCGATCCGGCGAATCCTGCTATCCTGTCCAATTCACTCGGAACGGTCGACGGCTACGGTCGGCAGCTCGGGATGCGATTTAGTGAGTTGCTTGAGTTCGTCGGCCAGGGGCGACTCGATCTTCGGTAGCTCGGTGAGCTTCCAGGGGAGATGCACGGTGAACTCGCTCCCCTTGCCCAGCTCGCTTTCCAGCGCGATGTCGCCGCCCAAAAGCCGGCACAATTCGCGGACGATCGACAACCCCAACCCCGTGCCCGAGTACTCGCGGGTCATCGCATTGCCGACGGTGAGCACCGTGGTTCCCTGGCGGAATTTCTCGAACACCAGGACCTGCTCCGACTCGCTGATGCCGACACCCGTGTCGGAAACGGTCAGCCGTAAGTCGTCCCGCCGGTCGCGGTGCGCCGCGACGCTGATCCGCCCGCCGTCGGGCGTGAATTTGATCGCGTTGGAGAGCAGGTTGTTGAGAATCTGCTCGATTTTCCCCTGATCCTGGGTCGCAAGCGGCAAGCCAGGGGCGACTTCGTAGTCCAGATCAATGTTTTTCCTCTCGCTCAACGGACGGGCCAGGTCGCATTGGGTAGCGACGACCGTGGCGATGTTAAAGTCACTCAGCCGAACGTCCATCTTGCCACTCTCGATCTTCGCCAGATCGAGAATGTCGTTGATCATGTCGAGCAGTTGCTTGCCGGAGCGTTGGATGTTGCTTGCGTAGCGAAGCTGTTTTTCTTCCAGCCCGTCGGCCGAGCCCAAGAGATCGCTGAAACCGATGATGCTGTTGAGCGGCGTGCGCAACTCGTGGCTCACCGTGGCCAGGAAGTCGCCTTTGAGCTGATTCATTTCGAACAGTCGCATGTTGGCTTGGGCCATCTCGTCGATCTTCACATCGAGTTCGCCGTTGACCGAGCGCAGCTCGTCCTGCTGCCGCAGCAACTGGCGCAGCATTCGATTAAACGCGGCCCCAAGTTCTTCGAATTCGTCGCCCGTGTGGATGACGGCCCGCTGTTCGACGTCGCCCGCTCGGATCGAATCGCTAACCTCCTTCAAGTGCCGGAGCGGCTTGACGATCAAATAGCGGACCACGACATAGAGGGCCACCATAGCTAGAAAGGCCGTGGCGATTGCCGCGACCATCAGCATCGCACGGTTGTTGGCTTGGTCTCTCTTGGTGTTTGTCGCATCCATCTCCACACGGACAATCGCCATGATATCGCCCACTTGCAGATCGGCCCAAAACACCTCTTGCGATGGATTGTTATGGCAGGTGATGCAGCCTTTCTTGGCGAAAACTGGCTGGTAGTATAGATATCGCGTCTTCTCTTCATCCAGCCGTCCCTCCCACGGCCTGTCCTCCCGCTGCTTGAGGTTATCGATATCTTCGTCTTTGAGGAGTGTGTCTCCGAGTTCCTCCCAGGTGTCCATAAGCGCCCACTCGAACGAGTCGGTGGGCTGACGTATCCCCATCTCGTTCTTGGTTAGCAGAATCCTGCCATCGAAAGTACGTTCGTTTAACAACCTGGCCAACGCTTCGTTGGCCGCTATCTCAACTTCGTCAAGAGGAGGAGCCATCTGCAGAAGTCGCGTTCCGAGAACGTGCTGGTGCTGCTGCATCATCGCCAGATCGACAAGCGCCTCGCCCACAAATCGATTCTGCTTGACGACGATCTTGTCAGTCTGCGACCCGTACCACCAGAAGCTGCCCATAATCAGCGGCAACAGGCACGCCCCGAACAACCAGCGGCATTTCCGCTCGAGGTTGGTCTCGCCCAGCGCTCTCTTGAAGGTGCGGTAGCTCATGGGGGAAGGGGTCGGGGGCCAGAGGTCGGGGGTCAGGGACGAAGTAAGGGCAGTGAATGCCCAGCTTACAAGGTGCCATTCTAAGCCGGTTGCGCGCGAGATTCCTAGTGCAAGCGAGCAGCACGCGCCCCCTGGCCCCTGAACCCCGACCTCTGGCCCCCCTCAGAGCATATCCCACGGATCGACGTCCACCGTGCAACACACGTCCTTAGGCAGCTTCAGCGGGGCCACGGCTGCCGCAGCCACGCGCCTAAGCGGTTCGCCCTCGGTGGCTTGCATCTGGATCTGGAACCGATAACTGGCGCGCAACTTCGGGATCGCCGCCGGCGCGGGGCCCATCACGCGCACGCCGGTCTCGCCGCTAGCATGCTTTTTCAGTTCACGGGCCACATGGTCCGCCGCATCGCGAGCGACCTCTTCCACAGGTCCTCGGACCACTAACCGCACCATCGCCCCGAATGGCGGATAGTGCAACCCGGCACGCGCGGCCAGTTCCTGTTCGGCGAATCGCAAGTAGTCGTGCCGCACCGCGGCGGCGATGGCCGGGTGATCGGGATTGAGCGTCTGCACGAGTACCCGTCCTCCCTTTTCGCCACGCCCCGTGCGGCCGGCCACTTGGGCCACCAGTTGAAACGTCCGCTCTCCGGCGCGAAAATCGGGCAAGTGCAAGGCCGTGTCGGCGTTGATCACTCCAACCAACGTCACGTTCGGAAAATCCAAACCCTTGGCAATCATCTGCGTGCCCAGCAGAATCTGAATCTCGCCTTTGCGAAACCGGCCCAACACGTCCTCGTGGCTGCCGCGCACCCGCATGCTGTCGGTATCCATGCGAGCACAGACGGCCTTCGGAAATCGGGCCCGCACTTCGTCTTCCAACTTCTGCGTGCCGAGCCCGCCGTAGCGGATCGCGCTCGACTTGCAGTCGGGACAATCGGTGGGAGGCAGCTCAGCGTGATCGCAATAGTGGCACAGCGCCTTGTTCTTCTGTCGATGGAAAGTGAGCGATATCTCGCAGTCGGGACAATTCAACACGAACCCGCATCCTGGACACTGGATATGGGTCGAGAACCCGCGGCGGTTCAAGAGCAGAATCACTTGCCCACCATCGCGGAGCGCCGCGACGATCGCCTGGTGCAGCGGCCGACTGATGCCCCCCCGCCCACCACGGCTTTGCGCCGGGTCGCGTAGATCGACCGTTGCCACGTCGGGCAGCTGGCGATCAAGCACCCGGTTGGGCAGCGACAATCGGCTGAACTCCCCCTCCGCCGCACGTTGCCAAGCTTCGAGCGACGGCGTGGCACTGCCCAACACCAACGGAATCCGTTCGGCCAGTGCCCGCTGCCAGGCGACGTCGCGGGCGTGGTACCTGGGCGCAGAGTCCTGTTTGAACGTCGATTCGTGCTCTTCGTCGATCACGATCAACCCCAGATTCGGCGTGGGCGAGAACACGGCGCTCCGCGCGCCAACCACCACCTGCACCTCGCCCCGGACAATCCGCTGCCAATGGCGATGTCGCTCGACGTCTTTCTGATGACTGTGCAACACGGCTACCGAATCAAATCTCGCTCGAAACCGTTGAACCGTCTGCGGCGTGAGGCTGATCTCGGGCACGAGCACGATCGCCTGACGACCGAAGCTCACCACCTTCTCAATCGCCTGCAGATAGACCTCCGTCTTACCGCTGCCGGTGACTCCGTGCAGGACCATACCCCGTGGTTCGGCGGTTTCCAGCGCCGCGCTGATCTCATCGAGCGAACGCTGCTGATCGGCATTGAGCACCAACGGCGATTCGCGAGGGACTGCAACTTCGTCGAACTCGCCGCTATCAACGCGTTTGGTAAAACCCTCGACCAGGCCTTTCTTGAGCAACTGCTTGATGGGGCTCGCCGTGCATCCGGCCGCTTCGGCCAGTTGAGCCATCGTGAGCGGTCGCCCACCTTTGGCGAGGACCTCCAGCGCGCGCCGCTGCTGTTTCGAGGAAACCTGCTGCTGGTCGAGCTGCTCGACCACGTCGGGCGGCACCTGCAGCAGCGTCACCTGTCGCGTGCCGGCCAAACGCCGCACGCCGGCCGGCACCACCGCGCCGAGCACCTGACCCCAAGGGCAAAGATAGTAGTCGGCCATCCAGCGGGTCAGCCGCAGCATGGCCGTCGACAAGAGCGAGGCCGAGTCAATCACGCCGGCCACCGACTTCAACCGCCGGGCGTCGACGCTCTTGGTTTCCAGGCAGACGCAGTAGCCCACCACTCCCCGATTCGATCGGCCGAAGGGCACCTGCAAACGCCGACCGGCCTCCACCAATCGATCGCCAAGCGACTCGTCGCAGAACTTCTCGGGTACCAAGTAGTCGAACTCGCCCTTCGGCCCCTCGCCCGACACGACGGTCGCCACCAATCGCTGCTCGTGGGCGTCTATCTCCCACGCCGCGGGTTCCGTCTCAAAAAGCTGTTGTTGCTGGGCCATAAAAAGTTGCCAGTTGTCCGTCGAAAGCGAGCCGGGGCGTCCCCGCCCCCGGTGGCAGGCCATTCACCCGACCTGTACGATACCAGTTAGCCACCAACATCGACCAGACTCCGAACTCCGATCTCTGAACCCCGACCCCTGAACCCTCCACTCATGCGATTAGGCCTCTTCGGCGGCAGCTTCGATCCGGTGCATCGCGGACATCTGGTGCTAGCCGACTCGTGCGCCCGGCAGGCGAAGCTCGACAAGGTGTGGTTCGTACCCGCGGCACATCAGCCGCTCAAACCGACGGGACCCCAGGCGAGCGACGCAGACCGCCTAGCGATGCTGCGGTTGGCGCTGGCCGATCGTCCGCAATTCGAGGTCTCGGAATTGGAGATCAAGCGGGGCGGCGTGAGCTACACGGTCGACACGCTCGCTGCCGTGCAATCGCAACATCCCGAGGCGGAGCTCTTCTTCCTGATGGGTGCCGATTCGCTAGCCGATTTACCCCACTGGCATCGGCCCGGGGAGATTTGCAAACTCGCCACGTTGCTCGTGGTCCGACGGGCGGAAGCGCCGGAACCCGACTTCGACGTCCTACGAAACGTGACAGCGGCCGATCGACTGGAGCGATTTCGCACTCACCAGGTCGAGATGCCTGAGACACCCATCAGCAGCTCTCAGATCCGCAGGCTGATCGCAGGGCATGGTGCCTGGAAAGAGCTGCTGCCCTCCGCGGTGGCTAGTTACGTCGGAGAGAAACTTCTTTATGTGGAGATTCGTTAGCGCGGAGTTCGCTCCAAGAATAGAAGTAGCCCTCCGCTCGTGAGAGTCGAGAGGGCTACCTCTGGCACACTTGGTCGTCACTTGGAATCTGTCTCACGCAAATGTGGCAAGAACAGATGTCTGCGCTAAACCTGGAATTGCCCCACCAGTCCTTGCAACTCGGTTGCCAGGTCGGCCAGGGCGACGCCTGCCTGCTGCGTCTGAGTTGCGGCAGCTGAGGTTTTCTTTGCCGCCTGATCGACTTCGGCAATGCTCTTGGTAATCTCTCCACTTGCCGAGGCCGACTCCGTAACGCCCGACGAAACCGTCGATGCCGCGTCGGACGTTTGCGTAACGTTGCGGGCAATCTCTTTGGTGGTGATGCTTTGCTCTTCCACCGCCGAGGCGATCGCTTGCGAGACGTTGCTCACCTCCGAGATCACTCCACTAACTTCGCCGATGGAGTTGACGGCCTCCTGAGTTGAACTCTGGATGCCTTCCACCCGATTGCGGATACACACCGCGAACATGAAATTTTCAAGTTAGTCATGGCCGGAAAAGCAACGAAGGGAATTGCCAAACAACTTGACGTAAGCACAAAGACAGTTGAAGGCCACCGTACACATCTCTACGAGAAGATGGGCGTCACCACCCTTCCTCAACTCGCACTTCTGATGGCGAGATCCCGAGAAATCGAAGTCTTCCTTGGCCTCATACGGGGCAGAGTCGCAGCGACGTCTTTCCCCACAGTTGTTGGCGCGCTTCCCGAGATCGCCGGCTCACTTTGATGGCGCCAGACGCGGCGACTGTTGAATCAAGAATTCAGGCGGACTCATCCTAAACGGACGTGCCAGGAGCTAGTACTCAGGCAACTTTGCGACCTGAATTCAGACGCTCAGCCAGCGCGGGATGCATCTCGATCGCTCCTAGCTCGGGCTCCACGCGCAGGGCGTCCAGCACGTCGCTGAGCTGGTCGCGGTAGGTCTGCGTCATGTCCAGCAGCAACCATTTCTTGCCACGAATGAGGCAATGCCCCCCGCCTGCGCCTTCCAAAGAATCTTCCCGAACCTCATATCCTAGCCTGCGTGCCGCGTCGATCGCCTGCGATAGCAACTGTGCCGTGTGCATCTCACCGTTCCTGTTGGCCGGGGTCACGTCTTTAGAAAGCAACGACCCGGCTTGCTCAAACCTGAAACCTGAACCCTGAACTGCTGCTTGGGGCGGGATTATATCGGCTTGGGTTAGAGTCGCCCAGGCGAGTTCGACGATAGGAACTACTGCGGTAAGTGTTGACCAGAGCAAGAGTTAAAGCCTGCGAGTCAGTAAAGCGCGGCTGAGTGGCAGAGTTTGGCAAACTGCGTTGCGTTTAACCCCTCGCCACTTTCCTCAGCCAGGGACAGTGATAGCACCCGCGGATCGCTGCCCGGCGAACGCAGTCCTCGAAATCTCCAGCCCAAACGGAACCCGCCATGCCAGCCGGCCAACCCACGCCCGAACAGCAAATCGAAGTTCTCAAGCAACAATTGATCGAGGCCCAGCAGATGGCGGCGCTCGGTGAACTGGTCGGCACCACCACGCACGAATTCAACAACGTGCTGATGACTATCCTCAACTATGCCAAACTCGGGCTGCGCAACAAAGACGAGGCCACCCGCGACAAGGCGCTTGAAAAGATCCTCGCCGCCGCGATGCGGGCTGAGAAAATCACCAACAGTGTCTTGGGGCTAGCACGCAATCGCAAGCAGGAGTTCGCCCCGACCGACCTGGCCTGCATCCTCCAGGAATCGCTCGTTCTCTTGGAACGCGAAATGATGAAGTACAAGGTAGCGGTCAGCTGTGAGTTTGCCGAGGTGCCGCCCGTCCGCGCTATCGGCAACCAGATTCAACAGGTGCTGCTGAACCTGATGACCAACGCCCGCCAGGCAATGCCCAACGGCGGCCAATTGCTCCTGCGCATCACTCACGACCAAGCCGCCGGCGCGGTGGAATTCACCGTCCGCGACACCGGCAGCGGCATTCCTCGCGAGCAGCTGCCCAAAATCTTCGACCGCTTCTATTCCACAAAGAATGGGCCGGACGATACCGGCAAAGGCGGCACGGGCGTGGGCCTCTCGGCCTGCAAAGACATTGTCGACGCACACCAAGGTCGCTTGAGAGTGGAAAGCACCGTCGGCCAAGGCACGGCATTTACCGTGCGACTGCCCGTCTTCCGGGAACCGACCACCACCGGACCCGCCGCGCCGTTGCCCAAACTGGGCGTGCCCGTCGAGAACCGCCAGCCGGTGCAGTGAGCACTCAGCGCAGCAACACGCCGCCTTCGCCGCTGCCGCAGAGCCGGGCCTGAATCTCCGCGAGCATCTGCTGCTCGCAGTCTACGTCGCGCCCCAGAGGGATCCAGTAGTCCGAGAGGCGCGTGCGACTCACCTCGTCGTTGACGCGACTCGGGAGTGAACCGTCGTAGCGGAAGGTGGCGGCTCCTGCGGTTGCATTCTCGGGGTGCGGCAAGTCTTCCAGCTCTTTGTAAACGGCCAGATCGACCAGATAGCCACCCTGCTCGGGAATCACCCGCACCAGCCCCCGGCGACGGATCGTTTGAAACGTGCTCTCCCACCGGTTATAGCGTCCCACCGAGTCGGGACGATGTGGTTCGGCCAGCGTCGCGCCAACTCGGGGGAACGTGTCGATGCGACCCTCGGTCACGACATTGCCCACCAATTGCACTCGGCTCTCGTGCTCGATGCGGAAGTAGTCGTCCACGACGTCGACGATCTGTTCCCAGGCCCAATCCTGATTGGTGACAGGAATGTAGATTGGATTGGCCGAGACCGTGCCCGCAGTCGGCGCCGCTTGTGGTTGGAGAATCATTGCGTTACCGGCTGGCGGGGCCACCATCGCCGGCCCCATCGGCACCGGCGGCTGCATGGGGTCAACCAGCATCGTCTGCGGCGGTTGAACCAACACAGCTTGATTTGCCACCGGCGCAGTCTGAAATGGCTGGCAACCAATCGCCATGCCAAAGACGAGCGTGATCCAAGTTCTGGTATACGGTTCCATCCGCACCTTCAGCCTACAGCCTCGAGACACCCACTTACACAAGGGCCGCGAATCTTCGCGGAACGCTGCCAGCACGGCAAGAGCGAATCGGCGGACGCTAGCATTGGCGCGATTGCTCGTAGCTCACCGGCGGCGGAAGAACGCTCGGCGGCCGCGTTGAAACAGCGGCCGACGGTTGCCCTGCTGGCGTTCCCACTTCATCGAGCCGTAGTTTATGCCGTGAACGTTAAAATGGCTGCCCGGATTGCCGCGACTGATGATTCTGGCCCGTGCCGTCTGGCCATCGCAAAACAGAGTAGCGGAGAACACCGCCGCCGAAAGAATCAGAGAGCGTAACATAGTCGAACTCCAATCAGAGAGTTTCGAGCAGGCCCGTGCATTGTAGGCCATCAAGCCTCATAAGGCAAAACAGGTGACTACGACCCCATTTGTCATTCCGAGGGACCCATTTGTCATTCCGAGGTCCGCCGAGGAATCTCCGTCGCGATGCCAATAAGCGGGGGCCGAAGAGATCCCTCGGCGGACCTCGGGATGACACGTTTTCGACGCAGAAGTTCCGCTGGCCACAGAAAAACAACAGGCCGGCCGCCCTTGCGGGCGACCGGCCTGGCGGGTTGCAAAGCCGCGGCCAAAGTGGACTGTCTTGAGTGCCATGGCTCAATAGGAATGTTCGTCGATGCCCAGTCGCATCTTTAACTCCTCGAACCGCTGAATGTACTCGTCGGTGGTCGAGTGAACGTGCTCGGCTTCCGTGATAAAGCGCATGTCTTCGCGGCAATTGAGGTGGGCGTCGATCAGAATGCTCTCGTACTCGCGAAGCTCTTTGCCGTAGACGATCAACAGCTTGTGTTCGTCTAGTTGCACTTCCTGAGGAATACTCGGGTTGAGCACTGCGATACCCGTGCAACCGTCGTTCACCAGCATGTCTTCGAAGTCCCACAGAATGCTCTGCAGAATCGGCATATCGATATGTTCGCGGTAGAGGTCTTGGTGGCCCGAGGCGCCGTAGTCATGGCTCGTTTCCAGGACCACGTCGACCACCGGTCCCAGCGGATCCAATAATTCCATGAACGTATCGAACAGCCCTTCTCGCGACGCGGTGGCCATCAGCACTGGCACATCTTGCCGGGCCGATTCGTCTCGGTAGACGTCGTGGCGAAAGCCAGCCGAGGGCACGACGTCCAAATCGTAGGAAGGCCGGACCGCGTCGGTCAGGACATAGTTTCCATAGCGACTGACGCCCAAGTGGGCTTCCAACTCATCTTCATTGAGTCGTTCGAAGCTACTGGTGCTCTCGACGAGGCCGTCCTCGTGGAACACATTGCGAAAATAGTTTTTCAGGAATCCCATCGGCAAGCTCTTTGCTGGGTCTAAGCAAAAAAAAGTCTGGTCTGTCCAACAATGTTGGGAAAGTTCCCGGGAGCTACTAACTGAGACCAAGAGCCTCGAATCGAAGGGGATTCTATCTGGTTTCTAGCAGGATCGTCCCGGGGAAAACGTCTGGCCGGAGGCTTTTGGGCCCGCAGCCGTCTGCTAAAAGAAGAGTAGGTTACTGTTTCACGCATTCTGGGTCGCAAGGAGCCCCGCCGACAGCTTTCCCCGGGGGCAACGCGACACAATCTGCACAATCGGCTTCGGGCCAATATCTGAGAAAACTGCACCAATTACAGTGTACTCGGAGCACGAAACGGTGTGCTGAAGGCACGATGACGTGGCTTTTTCTCATCGTCCCCAACTGCGACAGAAGCGGAAACGCCACTGCAAGATGACTCGGCTATTCAGTGGCCGAAGAAGGCCCCTGGCTGCAGCGCACGAGCGATGAGATGGCCATCGCTGTGCCGTATTGCTGGTGATAGTCGTAGAGGATGTAGTCCCACCAGCTGCCGTCTTTCTCTTGCAACGGAATGAGTAGGTGAGCCAGATGGGCCTGGTAATACGACCGCTCCTGTTCCGGAAGCTGATGGACGCACATCGCGGCATAGAAATGGCCGTAGTAGTAGAAATATCCTGCCACGCCAAAATCGGCGAAGTGAGGCGACTGGCCCGGGATGTGACGCTTGCGACTCATGCTAAGCCAACCGTTGCGGGCAATCAGCCGCTTGAGCCAAGTCCTGAGCACGTCGTCGGTCACCAGCGGATCGTCGTACAGTCGCAGCGCCAGATTGCAAACCTGAGATCGCCCCAAGCTGCCGGCGGGACGATTAATCCCCGCACGCGGACTGTAGCGAAGATACTCGCCATAGGCGTACGCGAAATCGGGGTAGCGCTGTCTGTGAATAGAGGCAATCGCACGCTCAACGGCCGCCTCGGGGAACTCGACACCCAACGCGGCCGCCTCCTTGAGCGCAATGAGCGTTGTGGCGGTCGTAAAGCTGATGGGGCTGCCGGTGGGCCGCTGCATCCGTGCCCGTCGGGGCTTTGAGTTCCGGCCATATTTATCGGTAAACGGCTCGTCGTAATACCCCCAACCGCCGTTGAGAAACTCGTCCCGGCGCAAACGGTCGACTTGGTATTCCAGAAGAGATTGCAGCTTGGCCTGAAACTCGGAGTCGCCGGAGGCACGCTCGTGCAGGCGGACGATGGCGTGTACTGCGAAGGCGTGGCCCCACACGCTGTAGAGGGCATAGCCGAAATAATCATCCCACGCGTCCGGCTCGCTCCGTCTGAGGTCGTCGCCCTGCTCCAATAGCCAGGCTTGCCCGCGATCAATGGACTGTTCCATCAGCTCGCGACGCTCCCCCTCAAACCCGTCGCGGGCTTCAATCAGAGCCATCAAGCACAACGAGGTCGTCGCCGTGCGAAAGGCACGATGGGCCCCTGGCACAGGCGCCCAAATTCGATAGTACTTGCTGTTGGCCGAGCGTCCCCAAGCGCCTTGCTTGAGCTGGGTTTCCAACAGAAAGTCGACGCCCCGCTCGATGGCCTCATGGATCTGGGCGGCAGAAGGAGGCGTGATGTCGTCCGGCTCCGGCCCAATCACCGACAGCGGGTACGTGATTCGTTGGGCCGCCGGATCAACGTCCCCTCCGCTTGCGGTTTCGCCAACAGCCGCGGCCGAAAGGCACAGACCCACACCGAGCGCAGCCCCAATCACCAAAGCAGTTGGCATGGTCAAACGATCACGGCCGAAGGTCATAGATTTCATCCGGGGTATGCGAGCTAGTCGTCCTTTGACGATTCTTCTTTCTTCTCTTCCTTAACGATCTCGTCGCCCTCGTCGAGCCCATTGAGCACCTCGACCAACTTCTTCTTGCTGCGGCCCAGCTTCACATCGCGGCGTACGGGCTCTTCCTTTTCGGAATCGACAAGCATCACGTACTTGGTTGTCTCGTCCTCTTCGTCGGTTTGCACCAGATCGGTGGGAATCAACAACGCTTCCTTGTTTTCGTAGACCTTGACCGTGGTTTGGCACGTCATCCCGGCCACGAGCCACTCCGGGGCATCGGACAGGTCAACTTCCAAGAACATCGCGAAGCGACTGGCAGCGTCGGGGATCGCGTGAATCTTGGAGACCTTGCCGGGCAGTTTCAGGTCGTCGTCGGCGCCGGGAGTAATCAACGCGGCCAAACCTGTCTTGAAGTCGGGTAGGTTCTTCTCCGCGAGTTTCGTTTCCACGTGCAGTGGCCGTTGCTTGACGATCGTCATCAGAACCGTATTGGGAGTGACCGTGCCAAAAGGTCGCAGCTTGGCCGATAGAGTACCGACTTCCGACCACTTGCCCTTCACGCACCGACCGTAGTAAGCGATTCCGTCGGTGGGCGCCCGCAGCACCATCAGTCCCCGATCGGCGAGAAGCTTAGCATGCCGCTGCACGCTGTCGACGCGAGTGTCACGCTTCTTCTCTAATTCAAACTTGCCGCGAGTCAGACCCATTTCCTTCTGCGTCTTCGCTTGCTCGAATTTCAATTGCGATTCTTCGAGCCGCCTGGCGTAGCTCTCATCGTTGCGGGGAAGAACCACATTGAGCGTGTAGTCGCGACTATCAGCCTGTAGCTCCAGAATCAGTTCGGCAGTGGCCACCTCGAATTTCTGCCGCCGCAGCACGATGGCTTCGGTCTCCTCAGTCAACTCATCGGCCTCATACATTTTCACAAGCTGGGCTAGTTCCTCACGCTGCGAATTAAGGTCTTCCTCGGCCGAGTTGTAGCGGTAGTTGGCGATACGCACCATGAACGGCCGGTCGGTGTTCTTGTAGTACTCGAAGTCTTCAATCAGTTGCTCGTGTGCGGTCTTAGCCTGCTCGAAATTGAGTTCCAACAACTTTTCATCACGAGGGAAATCTTCTTCTTCCTGCATAAGAGTGAGTTCGCCAATCCGCTGGTCGATCGACTCGTCGGAGAGTTCCTCTTCGATCTTCTCGTCGTCGAAGCGAACTAACACCTCACCCTTCTTCACCGGCGTGCCATGCTCGACCGCTTCGAGCACCTTGAATCGCGTCCACACTTCAGGCCGCAAGGCTATCTCTTCCATCTGGTCGGCGACAAAGAAGCCGTCTAGTTTCACTTCGATCTTCAGCGGCTTACGCTTGACCTTGAACGGCTTGGGTTTCTTTTTTTCTTCTTCCTTCGATTTCTTGTCCTCGTCGGACGACTCCGCCTCCGAATCTTCACTGGCGTCAGCGTCTTTCTCCGCGGGCTCCTCCTCGTCGTCGGACTGCTGCTCGTCGGCTTTCTCTTCGGTAGCCGGTTTGTCCTCAGCAGCCTCTTCTTCATCTTCTTCTGCGTCCTGAGAGTCCTCTTTCGCGTCGTCTTTGGCCTCTTCAGCTTTCGGATCGTCGGAGTCTTCCTCCGTGTCCTCTACGCCGTCTTCTTTGGGGCTGGCGGCGGGGGCGGAGGTGGCTTGCTCAATGGACAGTGCCGCTCCGGCGTCCGCCCTCCAAACCGCAAAGAGAAGCACCACCAGACCCAATACCAAGCTGACAAACCATCGAGACATCTGAGACTCTCCCAAGAGCTATCTATTCAAGCCACTGGCCATTACCAACCGACCCCAGAGTTCCTAGGGCACCTACGCAGCTAGTTTACCCAAGGTCTAGCTGGCGGTGGATTCGGCAAAGTGGGCAAAATTTGCGGACGCTAGATTCTAGCCCGAACTGACGCATAAGCCTACATTCTCCTTGTATTTTAGTCGCTGAACTGCCAGAAACACCTACCGCTCGTACCGTCAGTAGCCAGACTTTTGACGCCCAGAACCGGCCTTTCGCGGTAAACGGGGCTCGGAGACTGGCAGAAACGACTTTTTCCCGGAAAAACACTCTTCCCCAACCCGTTTTGACACAACCGAACTATTCGTCCCGACCCGTAATTCTGGCCTGCGGACGGCTCCGCAATGGAGTAGGCTTACAGGATCGTGGCGAGGGCATTTGACCGTCCACGCTGGACATCTGAGTGATGCGATGAAAATCTACACCCGCACTGGCGACGAAGGGATGACTGGCCTACTGGGGGGCGGGCGTGTTTCCAAGAGCGACCGGCGTCTTAGCGTCTACGGCACCATCGACGAGCTCAACGCCGTACTGGGAGTCGCCAGGTCAGCCGGCATGTCATCGCGATGCGACGAAGTTCTGCTCCGTCTGCAGGGGGAAATGTTCCATCTGGGAGCCGAGCTGGCAACGCCCCAGAACGCCCACTCCGCCGCTGAAGTATTGCAAGATGAGGTCATCGCGGAGCTGGAAGCGGTGATCGATACCCTGGAAAAGGGTTTGCCACCGCTCAAGGCATTCATCCTACCGGGCGGGTCGCCGGCCGCCGCGGCTCTGCATCTGGCTCGTTGCGTCTGCCGCCGAGCCGAGCGAGAACTCGTGGCCCTCTCCGAGCAAGAGCAGGTTCGCCCGCTGGTGCTGAAATACGTCAACCGGGTCAGCGATCTACTGTTCGTCCTGGCCCGAACAGCCAATGCCGAGGCCCACCTCGGGGACGTCGAGTGGAAAAAGGGCTCTTAGCAGGGCTCGCCTCGTCCGACTCCCACTTTACTCCTAGGTCTGGGCGTTTTATCCTATTTACCTGTCTCGTGTCGCCGAAGAAGCTCCAGTTCAGCTTTGGCGGCAGCAAAATCGATCGGCAGGCGCCCGAGACCAGCGGCTCTGGAAGAGTGCGTCTTCTCACTGTAATCACGCAAAGATGGTGGAGAACAAACATGGGCGGAATCTTACGGTGGCTGGCTCCGGCGTTGGCAATCGCGGGAACCTTGTGGCAAGCAGAGGGGGTCTTTGCTCAGGATGCGCCTGATCTGGCGGCGGTCAACGAGAAGGCCGACGCCGCACTGTTGGCCGGGCACAATGCCTGGATGCTCACCAGTTGTGCACTGGTGCTGTTCATGACGGCCCCCGGCCTGGCGATGTTCTACGGCGGTTTGGTCCGCAAGAAGAACGTCTTGGGCGTGATGATGCAGTGTCTGTTTCTGATGGGTCTGATGACCGTCTTGTGGGCGCTTTACGGCTACTCGCTGGCCTTCGGCGGCGATGACTACGAAGCGTTGGGAAGCACCTACAGTCCATACATTGGCAATACCGATTACGTTTTTATGAACAACGTCGCGCGCGATTGGGATGAGACCACCAACTCGGTTGTGCGACCCATGGCAGGTGGCATCCCTCGTCTAACACACATGTTATTTCAAGGAATGTTCTTCATTATCACTCCCGCGCTGATCTGCGGCGCTTTCGCTGAACGCATGAAATTTAGCGCCATGGTCTTGTTCAGCGTACTCTGGGGAACGCTCGTCTATTGCCCTTTGTGCCACTGGGTTTGGGGCGGAGGACTCTTGGCCTTTGGAGCCGACTGGACGGGAGACGGTGTGGTCGACTCCTGGTTGGGAGGTGGTCTCGACTTTGCCGGCGGCACGGTTGTGCACATCAGCTCGGGCGTCTCAGCGCTCATTTGTGCGTTGCTGATCGGCAAACGTGAAGGCTACGGCAGCGCCGACCTCCGGCCTCATAACATGACTTATACCGTCCTCGGCGCTGCGATGCTGTGGGTCGGGTGGTTTGGCTTCAATGCCGGTAGCGAACTGCTCTCCGACCATCTCACCTCCAGCGCGTTCGCGGTAACGCATTTCTCGGCCGCGGCCGGCGTGTTGGGTTGGGCTCTCTACGAGTGGCTCACGCATGGCAAGCCGAGCGTCTTGGGCGCGGCCTCGGGCGCGGTGGCCGGACTGGTCTGCATCACACCCGCGGCCGGGTTTGTCAATCCGATGCCGGCACTGTTGATGGGCTTCGCGGCCGGCGTGGTCTGCGCCTTGGCTTGCGGCGTGTTGAAGAACCACTTCCGCTACGACGATTCGCTGGACGCCTTTGGCGTGCATGGCGTAGGCGGGACGCTGGGGGCGGTGCTCACCGGGGTGTTTGCCACCCGGGCCTGCTGGGATATCACGGAGAAGGGCGAGACCCTGGGAATAATCGAAGGTGGCAGTGTAATGCCGGGTCAGCTGGTGGCAATCGCGACGACTTGGGTCTTTAGTATCGTTGCCACGTTCATCATCCTGAAGGTGCTCGACGCGGTGATCGGACTGCGAGTCAGCGGAAATGATGAAACTAAGGGTCTCGACCTCAGCGAGCATGGTGAAGAAGGTTACATTTTCGCGTAGAATGACGGGGGCAGTCTAGCGGCCCCTCCGGAAACATGTTTACTCACACGGCGCCGCCGGGCGCCTGGTCAAATACATAGGGAAATCACGCGATGAAGAAAATCGAAGCAGTGATTCGTCATTTCAAGCTCGAGGACGTCAAGAATGCCCTCAGTGAACATGGAATCGCCGGCATGACGATTACCGAGGTCCGCGGCTTTGGCCGACAGAAAGGTCACACCGAAACCTATCGGGGTACCGAGTACGCCGTCGACTTCGTGCCGAAGGTTAAGGTCGAAATCGCCGCGGCAGACGATCAGGCCCAGGCGGTCATCGACACCATCATCAAGACGGCCCAGACGGGCCAGATTGGCGATGGCAAGATTTTTGTCTCGGATCTGACCGATACGATACGCATCCGCACTGGTGAAACTGGCGGCGAGGCTCTTTAACACGCTACGGCAACGCATCGCAACATCGCCGGGTCGGTTCAGCAGACGCCGAGACGGTCAGATAGGCATCGGGGCCGGCGCGGTTCGCGCCGGCCCTTTTCATGGTTTGGTTCCATCCCTGGGGAAAGGCTCTCGGCGTGTCGGACAGTTCTCGTATCAGCGTTACCGTTCAGTCGCTGCGCGACGATCTTTGCCAGCAGCGAGAGAAGGTTCACCGCTTGCACGACCGGGGCCTTCCGGGGCCCCAGGTCTCGGCACGGTTGGCTACGTTGATCGACGCCGTGGTCTTTCGGCTATTCGACCTGTCGCTGGAAGAAATCGGCGACTCGAAGTCTGCCGACTCGCTCCGAGGTAACGTGGCCATCGTCGCGTTGGGGAGTTACGGTCGTCGACAGTGTGCTGCCTACTCCGACGTCGACCTGATGATCCTGCACTCGTCGAAGCGTCCGGACGAGTTGACGACTCTGGTTCGCCCGTTGACGCAGGGGATCTTCGACGTCGGGCTGCAGCTTGGGCATAGCGTGCGCACCGCGGCGGAAGCCGTCTCTCTGGCCCGCGAAGATCCGGTAATCTGCACCTCGATGATTGACACGCGACTGCTGTTGGGCAATCAGGAGCTGTACGATCGGTTCCGCACCAATTTCGCCAAGATGGTCGGACGTAATCGCAAGACGCTGCTCCGCACGATACTCGACGCCCGCACTGCCGAACGCGACGAGTATGGCACGACAGTCTATCTGTTGGAACCACACGTGAAACGCTCTCGCGGGGGCTTGCGCGATCTGAATTTGCTGCGCTGGCTGGGGTTTGCCGAGCACGACGCGTCGGACCCCGACCGGCTGCACCTCATCGGAGCCCTCTCGAAATTCGACCACCGCCGGCTGCTCTCCGCCCGGCTGTTCCTGCTCAGGCTCCGCCATGAGATGCACTTTCACGCCGGCTCTGCTCGCGACTTGCTCGTTCGGGCCGAGCAGCTCCACATTGCTGAACGGTTCGGCTTTCGCGGCGGCGAGGGGATGTTGCCGGTGGAACGGTTCATGCGCGACTACTTCCGCCATACCAATCACCTTTGGCAACTGGTGCGGCGCCGCGACGCCAGCTTGCAGGTCATCTCCACGGTGTCCCGCGTGCTCGATCCCATGCTGAGCAAGACCGTGGCTGGCGACTTTCGCATTGGGCTGAACAAAATCTCCGCCACGCCCGCCGGTTTGGCCAAGCTCCGCAGCGACGTCCGCGAGGTGCTCCGGTTGGTCGAGCTCTCCATGCAGTACGCGAAACCCCTCGACCACGCCACCTGGTCGGCTCTGCTGCTGGCGGCACCCGAGTTTCCCGAGGTGGTTGGCAGCGAAGTCAGCCGGCAGTTCTACGATCTGCTCGCCGACCCGGCGCACGTGGGCGAGGCGTTGCGCGTGCTCCACGAGCTGGGCTTTTTGGAGAAGATCATCCCCGCCATGCGGCATGCGCGCTGCCTGCTGCAATTCAATGAGTATCACAAATATACCGTCGACGAGCACTGCCTGCGATCGGTCCGACTGGCGGCCCAGTTTGCTGATCGAAGCGACACCCTGGGCGAGGCCTATCGCGACGTGGCCGACAAGCGGGCGCTGCACCTCGCGCTGCTCCTGCACGATCTGGGCAAAGGATACGAGGAGGACCACAGCGAGGTCGGTCGGCGGCGGGCCGAGGAGACGGGCGAACTGTTGGGGCTCGACCAGCGCACCACGGCGGACGTCGCGTTCTTGGTACACAAGCACCTGGTGATGTCCCACTTGGCGTTTCGACGAGATACGAGCGACGAGCAGGTGATTCAGCGCTTCGCCGCGGAGATCGGCAGCGTCGATCGGTTGCGAATGCTGTTCGTGCTCACCTGTGCCGATTTGGCCGCTGTGGGGCCGGGCGTGCTGAACGACTGGAAGGTCGACGTGCTGGCCCACGTCTACATCCGCTCGGCGAAGTATCTGGAAGATTCGGGAGAGGCCCCGCCCGACTCGCTTCTGAAGTCCGAGCGCCGCGCGGTTGCCGCGCAGCTAGCCTCGGCGGAGCAATCCGATGAGTGGTTCACCCAGCAGATCGCCGTGCTGCCGCAGGGCTATCTCTCGGAACGCGAGGCCGGCGAGATTGCGGAGACGCTGCGTCGCTTTCGCCAGCTCGACGAAGGCGCGGCGGACGCCTGGTGTGCGTACCAATCCCAAACCCAAACGTTCCAGTTCACTGCCGGGGTGAGCCGCTCCGTGGGTCGGGGGATGTTCTCCAAGCTGGCCGGTACTCTCTCTGGCGAAGGGATGCAGATTCTCTCCGCCCATACCGACATCCTAGCCGACGAGCTGCTGATGCTTCGCTTCGAGGCGATCGACTTGCTTCATCCCGAGGAGACACCGCCCAATCGGCTCAAGAAAATCTGCCGCGCGCTGGTCGCCTCGGCCGACTCGGACGAGCCACCCCGCTTCCGCCGACAGTGGGGACAGGAGCAAGCCGAGGCGTCGATTCAACTGACCGCCTCTTCCAACGAAGTGCGGATCGACAATAGCGCATCCGACCAGTGTACGCTGATCGAGGTGTTCACATTCGACCGCACCGGCCTACTCTACCAACTGGCGCGGAGGCTACACGAGCTGAAGCTGGTGATCCGCCACGCCAAAATCGGCACGTCGGTCGACCAGGTGGTCGACGTGTTCTATGTTACTGATCGCCAGGGCTGCAAGGTCCTCGACCAGGGGCGCCTCGACGACATCCGCGCTCAATTGTTCGAGGTAATCACCTCGATCCCCACATGACGGCCAGACTCGGCCAGACTCGGCCAGACTCGACCAGACTCGACCAGACTCGACCAGACTCATCGAAGCAGACTGGAATCTGAAGTGATTCAGCCCCCGTCGGGCAAGCTTGACTGGATTTCGGCCAGGGAAAGTCCGCCAGGCCGCTCTTGGATGTTTGCCGTGGGACACTAAACTTAGGCATGGCGGGAGGCTCCCGACAGTGCTTCTTCCCGCCAGATGGCGTGCAACACACAAGTGGATCTTGCAACATGACCAAACAGCCAACCGATACGTCCGCCAGAGCCGACTCTCCTAAGATCGACGCCAAGGACACCGACCGGCAGTTGCCGAAGTATTTTTCCAATAGCTTCACGCGGTACTCCGACTTGACCGACTTCTCCAAGGGAGGCTCGGCGGTGCTGCGCACTTGTCTCGACAATAACTTGGGCCGTACGGTCGTGATGAAGACGTTGCACTCGCATCTGGCCAGAAGCGAGTACGCTCGGTCTCGGTTTCTGCGCGAAGCCCGTGTGACCGCTCAACTGATGCATCCCAACACGGTGCCGGTCTACGAGATCGGCCAGGATATCGAGGGGCGTCTCTACTTCACGATGAAGAAGCTCGAGGGCGAGACGCTCCGCGACGTTCTGGAGAAACAGATCCTCGGCGATGAAGACGCCTGTCGCGTTTACAACCTCGACCGGCTGCTGGGCACGCTGATTCAGGTTTGCAACGCGCTGTCCTACGCACATGACCATGGCGTGGTGCATCGCGATATCAAACCGGAAAACGTGCATATCGGTTCCTACGGCGAAGTGATCTTGCTCGACTGGGGTGTGGCAAAAGTGTGGTCGCACGGCGACGACGATCTCGAACGGGCTCTCATGGAACACGAAGAACTCACCGACGTCGGCCAGCGTCCGGGCACGCCGCTCTACATGTCGCCGGAGCAAGTCCGCGGCGGCGGTGTCGAGATCGACGGCCGCACCGACGTCTACGCCATCGGCGCCGTCCTCTACGAGTTGCTCACGCTCAAGGAACCGCTCCGCGGCGAACGGGTCAACGAAACCTTTGAGATGATTCTCAAGGAACGTCCGATCCCGCCCGAACAACGGGCCCCCAACCGCAAGATCCCACGTCTGCTGGCAGCCATCGCCATGCGGGCGCTGGAAAAATCTCCGGCCGATCGCTTCCAAACGATGCAGGAATTGGTCGACGCGCTGCGCGACTTCCGCAGCCGAGCGTTTCAATCGCTCTCTGTCCAGTAGAAGTCTTCTTTTCTTAAGCTAGGGGTGCCGCCGAGGAGTTGCGAACCACTTTCATTGGGTCCCAGACTCATACACAAATTTCAAGGGGGAAGGCGCGCACCGGAAAACGTTGGCATTCTCTTCGCTCCAGAAGCCGAGCGTTTCAATCGCTCACGAGCGATTAGGGCTACCGGCTATCGGCTGTCGGCAAACCAGAACCGCTCTCCCTCCCCCATCCGCCTTCGCCCTTCCCCATAGTTCTGTCCCTGTGCCTGGGGTCCCATGTTTTGGGTCAAAACTCAAGGGTTTCGTCCGTCGTCAATTTGATTGCCGATAGGAATTCAAGTGGGATCTATCAGTCGACCGAGACAAAAGGGTCGGAGTTTAGGTCATTTTCGTCCTCCCCTCTTGGGACAAAACTCTGTTAGGGTTCAGGGTTCAGGGTTCAGGGCTCTCGATAACCGCGATCGGGCGCATCGCCGGCCGCGCACCGGAGCGCGTCGGCACTCTTCGATCAGGAAGTCCGGCGAGCATCCATTGTACGAATTGACGACGGGATATCAGCAACAATTCTTGGCCGCCCCAGCCGTGTTGCCCCGCAACACAAGGCGCGGAGGAGAAGAGTTTTAAGCAGAGATTGTCCGGTGAAAGTCAAGCGGAGGTTAGTGTGGGGTCAAATTTTGTTTGA
>CAXMSB010000337.1:0-2475 GCA_964195615.1 uncultured Granulosicoccus sp.
AGACCACACGCGGACGCTGCTGGTAAACGGGGTCGCGTTTGCGCTCGCGCCGCCGCCGAAACATTCTGAGTGGAAAGACTATTCGATCACGCGCCACGTCAACGTTGATGACGGAGTTCTGCGAGTCCGCGCGGCGGATCGAAACCCCAGTTCGCGGAACATGGGCCTGACGCATATCAGGTTCCGTAAACTGTAACACGCACCGATGGTGACGAAAGGCTCGTCGCGAAGGGGTAAAAAAAGTAGCCGAACAAAAAACCCTGGTAAAATAGTGGTTTCTGCCACCTCGCGTCGCTCAATCTCAGCCGAGAGACGCGAAACTTCTTAGCCCGAAGACCCACGAATCGTCTGCGCCAGCGGGGGGCATGGTCTTTTGGGTCGGTGAGTTTCGGCACTCACGAGACTGCCATGGGGATTTCAAGTCCTGTACTGGAATTTATTTTAGTACGCACGTTCCTCGGGCCACCGGGTTGGTGGTTTTCGAGTCCGCGCAGGTTTCGGTCTTCGACTGGCACGTGAGGGTCCTCTCTGTCGCAGCGATCACGTTTCGCCAAACAGGTAATACATAAGAGGGACGGCCCCAAACTGCCGCATCAGACGGTGGTGATCCAACAGAGCGCCATGCACCTGAAAGACAGGAATGCCTTGTTGTCGGAAGGCGGTGTGGATCCTCACGCGAGTTCAGGACCGATCCCCGTTATTTTTGTGTTTCGTTACAATCTCCAAGCGAGCTAGTACGGCGGGTAGCAGTTCACCGATGGCACTGACGCCTCGGCGACGTTTCGTCTGCTGCTCCAAAACATGTGCAACAACTTCCGCTTCGTGGTTGCACGTGTTGTAGGGTAATTGTCCGACGGTGGTTTCCAGGTCGGACAGAAGACGATCAACCGCTGTTTCGTGGCGGTGATGAAACTCTCGTAGTTTCTCCAGAATCGAATCTGGCTGTCGGAAACACGGATGCTTCATGGGTTCGTCTCCGGCAACACAAGCCAGCGTCAGGCGGCTGAATCGCTTGGCGATCTTGACTCGAATGGCTCGCTTATCAATGCCGCGGGCTTCATCGGCGGCGGCCTGGCCACGATAGTAAGCGCAATTGCGCGCTAGGTTGTCGGCGATCCGCATGAACACACACCGTAGTCGCCGATTCGCTTGACGGATGATCGGTCCCCGGTCGTTGTCCGTTTGATCGCTTTGGTGACGCGAAGGGTAGAGCCCACAACGCCCGGTAATCGCATTGGAGTTGGGGTATCCCGCAATGGGTCCCATCTCGCCAGCCAGCTCGGCGGCCGAGACCACGTTGATGCCGGGAATCGCCATCAAGCGAACATAGGGAGTTTGCACCAGGTCACCGGCCAAGGTTCGCTCCAAGGCGGTGATTTGCCGTTGATAATGCTGATAAAGTTCTTCCAAGTCGGTCCAGATCGCATGGTGCAAAGGCCCGTCCTGAAAGCTGTCATCAGCCGCCTGCGCTGCCCAGGCTAGAACCTTGTCCACGGTCCGAACCCGATGGCGGATCTTGAGTTTGTGCAAATGCCTGCTCAATCTAGCTTGGCCGAGCTGGAGTACCTCGGCAGGCGATTCACACCGCCGGGCAATGGCCAGGGCCGACTTGTGAACAAACAACTTATCAAACATCGTTGCGAAACCAGGCATGGACAAGTGCAGATGGTCGCGAATCTGGCAGGCCAGGGCTGAAGACTTCTCCACAAGGTTCCGTCGATGGCGCGCTCTGAGCCGCAGTTCGCGATAGGGTGGTTCCAACTCCAACTCGCGGAGGCCGAAACCGGCGGCAGCCGCCCGGTGCTGGGCATTCAGATCGTTTCCATCGGTCTTGAGGCCAGGGTCGGCAGCCACGCGATATTGCTTGGTCGCGAAAGGATGCACGACACGCGTATCAAACCCCGCTTTGGCAAAGGCCCGTTTGGGATGCAGATAGTAGATTCCAGTTCGTTCCACGACAACGATCATGTCTTGAATGTCGTGTAACTGCTGTGCTTCGCGAATCTGTGCTATGGCCAGCTTGAAGAAGGCCGCTCGATGTTCCACTGTCTGTTGTTCAATGAGCAGATTGCCATAGAAATCGGCCATCATCCACTCCGAACGATGCTTGGCTGGATCGACACAGACGATGGCAAACTTTTCGCCACCCACTTTCTGAACACGGGGGCTGATGACACCGCTGGGCTTCTGCAGGGGTCGTCCGTTGCGTGAACTCGACGTCGATTTACGACGCGTACGGCGACTCTTTCTTGCTTGATACGGCATCTGGATTCTCCTTGAACGGGAAAGGTGAAAGTCCTGACCTGAACCTTTCCCCAACAGCAATCCAAGCCACCTCCCCCTCTCAAAAGAGGTTTTTCTATCTTGGAACCGTCATACCTGTTGTCGACCTGAGTCGCGAACGGATTCGGCCCTGACGACCAATGTCGCGCCCACATGAGTGTTTTGAACCGTGCCGTTGCACGCATCGGTTGC
>CAXMSB010000338.1:0-2113 GCA_964195615.1 uncultured Granulosicoccus sp.
CTCGGAGCGGAAGTTCATCGGCACTCCAATGGATAAGAAATACGCCTCGCGTAACCTTGGAGCCGTAATAGATGCCCGATACGCCCAGCGCCAGAATGAGAACGAGCCGCTGTTCGAGATCTGCCAGACCAAGGGCAACTCCGAGGCGCACCCGTGGCTCTCTCCCAACGACGAGTTCGCTGATTTCGAGCAGTTCCCCAGCCTGATCAGCTTGGACTCTCCCTCGGCAATCAAAGGCGGCTTCTATCGTCAGGGCCTCGTGGAGGGCATGAGGCTTGAAACTGAAACCGGGTTCAACCCCTACAAGATGGGTGTCGTGGCTGGTGCGGACGTGCACTCCGGCTACCAGGGCAACGAGGAGTGGGACTGGAAAGGCGCTCATGGCACATTGGACGACACACCTGCCAAGCGACTCAATCCGGTAAAGAACGCGACGGGCGAGACTGGTTATGGTGTTTCCAGCGCAGGAACCACCGCGGTTTGGGCCGACGAGAACACTCGGGCAGGGATCTTCGAAGCGATGAAACGCAAGGAGACTTACGGCACGACTGGAACTTTGATCCGCCTGCGTTTGTTCGGCGGCTGGGGGTATCCACAATCGATGGCAGAGGCTCGCGACTTCGCCAAACAAGGCTACGCCGGCGGCGTGCCGATGGGGCAAGACTTGCTTCCTGCAACCGGCGGTGCCAAAGCACCAACCTTTGCCGTTCAGGCCATGAAGGATCCAATGAGCGGTAATCTGGACCGCATCTAAATCATCAAGGGCTGGATCAATGTCAGGACCGGGTTCCCGGCCGAAAAAATCTATGACGTGGCATGGTCGGGGAAGCGCAAGATCGATTCAAGCACCGGCAAATTGCCGCCCGTTGGCAACACGGTCGACATCAAGACCGCGACCTACACCAATGACATCGGCAGTACAATGCTGAGAGTCGTGTGGACCGATCCCGACTTTGATCCCTCCATCAAGGCCGTTTACTACGTCCGTGTACTGGAGATCCCGACCCCGCGTTGGTCTACTTATGATGCGGCGAAGCTCGGTGTCGCACCGCCCGAGGGCATCGACGCAGCTATTCAGGAGCGGGCCTATTCCTCGCCCATCTGGTACACGCCACCAGCAACCAAGACCGCCAAGAAATAGAGAATTGAGAATGGCAAGCAGAGCAGAACCAAGAATGGACTGTAATTACCAAGTCTGGATTCACATGCTAACGATAACACAGGGCAATATCATAATTTGATACCGGTCTGCAGAGTCCGACTTTATTCAAAGTCTACAACTGGCGGTTGCCGCTGGTTTGCAACTCAGAGAAGGAGTTAAGAACATGGCCCAAAATTCACTGCTCACCACACTTCTGACCACAAGTTTGTGATCATTCCCCGAGTCCTGGCAGGATTGCCGTTACTTGGATTCGGTGCGATGCACTTCATCAAACCGGATCACTTTCGAGAGATCTTAATCGCGAGCCAGATTCCGCTTGTCGAGTTGAACATGTATGCGGCGCCAGCTGCCGAGGCCATTGGAGGAATTCTCTTACTGCTTGGACTGTTCGCGCGCATTGGTGGGGTCCTCGGAATTGCAACCATGGCGGTTGCCATCTACACGACGATCTTGTTTTCCGGCATGACCGTGGCCGACTTGCCAGGCGGATTAACAGAGATCCCAAAAGTTCCGCCGCTTCCATTGCCAGTCATCGTCACTGTTGCCTCGTTAGTCGTGGTTGTTGTAGGCGGCGGCGCCTGGAGCTTGGATCTGAAGAACCAATCGAGCCCGGCCGCAGAAGACTAAACATGTGGCCGCGATAGCGCTGAACCTAAACAGTGACCAAAGCACGAAACGGAAGGAATGCAGTCGATGACCAATTCGACAAGTCAGACTCGTGTCGTCATCCTCGGCGGCGGCTTCGCGGGACTCAACGTCGGCAGGGGTCTCGGTCGTGCGCCCGTGTCCATCGTTCTGGTCGACCGGCAGAACTACCACACGTTTCAGCCGCTCCTCTATCAAGTGGCCACGGCCGAGCTCGAACCAGACAACATCGCGGCGCCAATCCGTAAGATCCTGCGTAATCAACGCAACGTGAAGGTGGCCCTGGGAAACGTCACCGACATCGAC
>CAXMSB010000339.1:0-8234 GCA_964195615.1 uncultured Granulosicoccus sp.
CTCTTCCGCCGGCACGGGGATTGCTACTTTCAAGTCTTCACCAATGGGCATTTTATTACGGACGAAGTCGCCGCCGAGTTGCGACGTTGCGGTAACGTCACGCCGTTGGTGAGCGTCGAGGGCAGCGAGATCGTCAGCGACCAGCGCCGCGGCGGCACCGAAGTGCTCAACAAGACGCTCGCAGGGATTCGCAACTGCGTAAAACATCGCCTCGTCACGGGCGTCTGCACCAGCGTCTGCAAAACGAATCTCGACGATCTGGTCAACGAAGCCTGGGTCGATCGGCTCATCGAGTTGGGTGCGCTCTACATGTGGTACCACACCTACCGACCGATGGGCCCCGAAGCGTCGCCCGAGTTGGCGCTGTCGCCAGACGAGCAACTGCGGATTCGCCGGTTCGTGGTGGAGATGCGCTGCAAGAAACCGATCGGCATTGTCGACGCCTACTACGACGCGAACGGCCAGGCACTGTGCCCCGCGGCGACCGGGTTCACCCATCACATCAGTCCCTGGGGCGACATCGAGCCGTGCCCCATTGTGCAGTTCGCCAAGGAATCGATCTACGACGACCGATCGCTTGCCGAAACGTTTAGCAACTCGCAATTCCTGCGCGACTTCCGCGATTTGGCCGCGTCGCACACGCGGGGTTGCATCGTGCTGGAGCGCCCCGACCTGCTCCACGAACTGACGGTGCTGCACGACGCTCGCGACACAACGGCCCGAAAGACTGCCGCCCAGGAGCTGCAATCGATGACCCCACGGCCCTCGCAATACAATCTGCACGAAGAAGTCCCCGAGAAGAGCTGGGTCTACCGCTTCGCGAAGCGGCGGTTTTTCAGCGACTTTGGGGCGTACGATGCTCCCCGCGATCCGCTCGGAAAGACCGCCGATGCCAAGCAAGCCTGAAACTCTTTGACAACGTCTCTTAGAAAAAAGCTTGTTCAGACATCTCAAGCTGGTAGACTCGCCTCTGTGCGAAACGTTCTTGCTTGGGGAGGCTTGGGGTGGCAGACTCTCGGCAGAAAGACTCTTCTGAAATCGATCCGCGGCGTCGGCTGGCGCAGCGGTACATGCAATCGGCCCACGACGAGTTGGCCGCCAAGGAGGCCGAGCAGCCCGCACGGCGACCTCCCGCTAAGGAAAACGGCGGCAGCGGCTCGGTCACCGATCTTGTGCCATCGCTCGCCGGGTCGACAATCATCCATGCGATTCTGCTGTCGGCCGTTGTCACGGTGGCCACGCTGACGGCGGTGTGGTGCTACGTGCTGCTCGACACGGCATTTATTGCCGGGCGTATCGTTGCATTGCCCACGGGCGTGTTGATCTTTCTGACGTTGTCCTACGGCTCGGCATTCTATTTGGGAATCGTCGAGTCGACGTCCCATGGGCGCACCTCGCCCGAAGACTCCCTGCGCGGCAACTGGCAGGACTGGTTCTGGTTGATTCCATCGACAGTGGGCACGGTCGCGGCGGCGGCGGGGATTGGTTGGCTGGTGAGTTTGCCGTTTGACGTTGCCACTTGGAAAGTAATCGGCGTGACTGTCGCGCTGCTGTACCCGCTGATGCAGCTTTCCACGCTGGAAAACGGTTCGCCGCTGGCGCCGTTTTCTCTAGGAGTGTTTCGCACGCTGGGAACCCGTCCGCTGGCTTGGGTCTTTTTCTATGTCGCATCGGCAGCCGTAATTTCGTTGACTACCCTGGTGGCTCGCGTTGCCTGAAGAGACCCGCCGTATGTGACCATGCTGTTGATGGGCCCTGTCGCGACGATCGCCTTGGCGGTTTATGGCTTGCTGTTGGGCACGCTGGCGCGTTGGTTTACTTTGAAAGGTAGATAACTCACACTGAGAAGAAAAAGAGCCCGCGAATCACGCGAATAGACGCGAAAGTGTCTTGTTCCTCGGAGTTTTCACCAGGAACTTTTTTTATTGACCGATAACTCGGGGATGTTGAAGAATTGGCGCTTTTTCGCGCTTATTCGCGTGATTCGCGGGCCTATCCTTGCTAGCGTTTTCACTTTGAGTAGATAGATCGAAAGGAGTTTCGTGATGTCGACGAACCGTGTTTTTCTGGTGACTCTGTTATGCTCCTCGGCAGCGCTGGTGGGCTGTGGCTCACAGTCGGCGGTCGTGCCGACGTCGTTTGCCGCTTACAGTTCGTCGGAGGGAGAATTCGCTTGCGAGTATCCCGAGGGCTGGGAGGCCAAGGGGGGCGGCAAGCATGGTCGGCTGTGGGCGAAATTCGCTTCCGGCTCGGCGTTGATTCACATCAAATCGAGCATCATAGGCAACCTGATGAGCGACGCCCAGCGCAGCGCGTCGTCGGACAGCGGCGGCATCGGGTTCGAGCCGGTCGACGGACTGCATCACGGGCTCATGGCCGAAGCCAAGGATGAGTACGCCGACTACGCCGACGAGCCCGGCAGCCCAAAAGTCCTCAATTGCAAACTCGGCGCGGCCCGCACCAGCGAATTCACGTCGAACACATCCTTCGGCAGCAAGATCCACGGCTACCGCACCACGGTGATCGCCCACGACCTGGGGCTGATCATTTTTTGCACGTGCCCCGAGGACCAGTGGCAGGCGCTGAAGCCGGCGTTTGATCACTTGTTGGGGTCGTTTGAGCGCGGGTGAGTGCGTCATAGTTATGAGCCGCAGGCGCTAGCCTCGGATGCTTTGCCATTCACCCGACTCTATCGCGCTTTGCTCATTCGGAACTCGAAACTACTGAGAATAACTTTCGCCGAGAACTCACTCCGAATCGACTTCGTCTGCAAGCGCGCCCAGAACCCAGTCGAAATCGTCGCGATCCTCACGAAGTTCTCCATCGAAAGCGATTTGCTGCACCGATTTTCGGTCAGCTTCCACAGATTCGGCAGGGGTTGCGTAGTGCCAAACGCCCTCTTCGTCGCGCTTGCCTGACACGTGGATGGTTATGCTTTCGATTGGATTTGGCACCTCGGCGCTGTATTCTCCCTGAGCATTCGAATGCGTTTTCGCGATCCAGATCCCGCTGCCAAATTCCTTCCCTCGTGGCATGTAGGAAACTCGCACCCAACAGTCTTCAACCGGCCGACCGTCTTTCCATCGAATGGTGCCTCCCAGTCGCGAGGTTGCTCCCGCTTGGAAATCAAGGGTTGTTGTAGGGTGTCTGCCTTCGAGTTGAAGCAGTTGTGGAACAACCAGGGGCGGCGTACTCTCGCTCACTACAAAAGTTTCATTGATTTGGCTGTCGATCTCAGCAGCCTGCGATAGGTAGACTTTGTAAGCCCCCGCGACCGGTGGGAGACGATAGCGTCCTTGGGCATCGGTCTTCGCAGCAAATTCAGCCTCAAATATCTGACGGTCGATATCTCCATTGAAGGCGCTTTTCATGGCAACCACGCATCCCGCGACTGGGCGGCCATGGCGATCGCGCACCGTGCCTTCTACAGCGCTGCCGGCTTCGAGTTGAATATCGCCCAACTCAGTTTGCGGCGGTTTAACCGAGCCCCACTTGGGTGACCATTCGTTCGTGCAAATCCAATACTGCACTTCCTTGTCTTTGGGCCCAGCGATCTCAAATGTACCGTCGCTATCGGCTTCAAGAGAGCTCCAGAGCCATCGCTTGCCATGATCTGCCATGACTCGCACGACAGCTCCACCTACAGGATTGCCGTCCGGGTCGACACAGCGCCCACGTATCGCTCGGCTTGCCGTCATCTTGACTCGAGGAGACCATCCGTCAACATTTGCACGTTTCGAATACCAATGCCAATTCCTGCCGTTCGCATATCCGGGGGCCGTAGCGGTAAGCATCAAACAGAACGGCCGATGCCGCAGTTCTGGGAATCTTGACACATCAAGCGAGAACTTTCCGGACTCGCCGCTATTTCCTTCCACAACAGCGAGCTGCTCATCCCAACGGCCAGTCGAGAACTCGTGAATCTTATTCAAAACCAAGCGAACCCTGGCGTTGGGAATGGGGCGATCCTCGTCATCGCGTATCTCGCCCTGAAGAAATTCCGGCCACTCGACGGCAGTAATCGCAGCTCTGGCCTCTCCATCCGCTGAGCCTTCCTCTACGCTTGCGCTGCCGACGACCGCCACATCCTTCGCCGACTCAGCAACTGAGATGCTTGCCGGTTGCAATGTGACCAACGACAGACCCACGGCGACCAATGCGACGAGCGTGGAGCACGTCACCCACCACCGCCGCGAGCACGAACGCAGCACGGTCAATTTCTCATCCAACAACATCGCCACGCGCTGTTTCAACTGCGACGGGCTCTCCCACAACCCCACCGAGGAAGCGAGCCGGGGCGTCCCCGCCCCCGGCGCTGTGGCAACGCGGGCCCACTCGACCAATTGTTCCGCGAAGTCGGAGCGACTGGTTACCTCGGCCGCGGCGGCATCGGCGAGGGTTTCCTGGTCGCGACGGATCTGGCGCCGCAACAGCCAATAGAGCGGCTGCGCCCAGAGCAGAATCATCAGCACGCGCATCGTGGCGAGCGTGCGCAGGTCGCCGTGACGGATGTGGGCCAGTTCGTGGGCGAGGATCGGGCGGAGCGAGTCCTGGTGACCATCGAGCATGACCTGAGGCAACAGAATCGTGGGCCGAACGACGCCGATCGCCGCGGGCGTTTGGATGCGGGCGCTGATCAACAGTGCTGGCAGCCGCTTGTCGGTTTCGCCGATGTTCGTGAGCAACGCCTGCAACTGAGGCGGGGCGGGGCGGGCGTCGCGGATCAGACGGCGGGCGAGGACGCCGCCGCTCGCTTGCCAGGCGATCGTTAGTAACGAACCGCAGAGGTACGCGCCGACTAGCAGCGTCGTCCAAGCAATCGGCTTCGCCACCGGAGCCGAGAGGGCAGGGGGGGCGATGGTCGGCGAAGCTTGGATCTCGACGGACGGTATGGGAGCAAATCCCATTGTCGGCTGTTCGATCGACGGGGCAGGGGGGAGTGCTGACACTTTCTGCTTGTCTGCGACGGCCGCCTCCTCCGTCAGCAGATGCACTAGCGACCATCCCGGTAACGCGCACAGTCCGGTGAGCAGCACGAGCGCCGCCAACGTCGGTCGAGCGACGGCCAGACGCCTCGATGGTTGACCTATCCACCGAACCATGAACAGCACCATCGTCAGTAGCAGCGTCGACAACAGAAAGAAATCGGCCAACCACGGGGCGAGCGTTTCAGCAAAAGCGTTCATTTCTGATCCCCTTTTTTCTGTGACTTGCGGCCAGAAGATCGTTTGGCCTTGGCGAGCATCGCTTCGAGCTGCTCCAGTTCCGACTTGTTGACGTTCCGCGAGCCGAGTGCGTGGACCAGATACTCGTCGAGGCTGCCGTCGAATACCCGCTCCAGAAATCCTGCGGCCAGTTGGCCGAGCGTCGCTTCGCGCTCGATCCTCGGCAGATAGACGTAGGCTTTGCCTTCTCGGCGGTGCGTGACGAGGCCCTTTTGCTCCATCACCTGCAACAGACTCAGCACGGTGGTGTAGGCCAGGTCCTGGCCGGCGCTATTCATCTCATCGCACACGTCGCGCACCGTCGCTTCGCCCCGTTGCCAGAGGACTTTTAATGCTTCCAGTTCACGTTCGGTCGGTTGTGGGTCGGCCATGGCTCTTCCTACGGGTGTTCCAGTAACAACAAGGTGATTCTACGGGTTGGCCAGTAGTTGTCAAGCGGATTCTCTCCAAAGAGCTTCAATCGTCGAACCAAACGGGCCGCTGCCCTGTCGTAAACACTGACAGCGGACTATCATGTGCAGCTTTCCCTGAGCCCCGTTCGCCCCAGCAGATGCCGATGCCGACCACGAGAACCATAGACCTGACCGAGACGCTTGAAGCCTTGCTCGACGAGCGAATCTTGCTGCTGGACGGGGCGATGGGCACTCAGATTCAGGCTCTGCAGTTGGACGAGGCGGCCATTCGAGGGGAACGGTTTGCCGGCCACGATCGCGACCTGAAGAACTTTGCCGACATCCTCTGCCTCACACACCCGCAAGACATCACCGACATCCATCGCCACTATCTGGAGGCGGGGGCCGACATCGTCGAGACGAACTCCTTCGGCGCCAGCCCGGTCGGCATGGAAGAGTTTAATCTGCCGCTGGCGATGGTTGCTGAGATCAACGCGGCGGCCGTCCGCTGTGCGAGGATCGCCTGCGACGAGTTCACGGAAAAAAATCCGGCCCGACCGCGGTTCGTGGCCGGTTCGATTGGGCCGACCGCCAAGCAGACCGCCATCAGCACCGAGGTCGACGACCCCAGCTATCGGGCCGTTACGTTCCACGAGATGGCCGACTCCTACCACGCGCAGGTGTCTGCTCTGGTGGAAGCGGGCGTCGACATCCTGCTGCCCGAGACGGTGATCGACACGCTTAACCTGAAGGCGTGCCTGTTCGCGATCCAACGATGTTTTGACGAGACGGGCAACCGCGTGCCCGTGATGATCTCGGCCACGTTCGACAAGGGCGGGGCGACGTTTGTTTCCGGCCAAAACGTCGAGGCGTTTTGGCATGCCGTAGCGCATTTCCCTGTGCTTTCGGTGGGGATGAACTGTGCGCTGGGTCCCGAACACATGCGGCCGCACCTGGAAACGTTGCAGAAGATCGCGCCGGTGCGGATCAGTTGCCATCCCAATGCCGGGTTGCCGAACGAAATGGGTCAATACGATCTCGGCCCGGCCGAGATGGCCAAGCTCGTCGGTGAGTTTGCCGACAACAGCTGGGTGAATATCGTCGGCGGTTGTTGCGGGACGACTCCCGAGCACATCGGGGCCATGGCCGAACGGGTCGGCAGTTGGAAGCCCCACGCGCGCACCACGGTCGCCCCGCGTCTGAGGCTCGGCGGCACGCAGCCGCTCACGCTGCGCCCCGACAGCAATTTCATGATGATCGGTGAGCGAACCAATGTCACCGGTTCTCGAAAATTCGCCCGGCTGGTGAAAGAAGAGCACCACGAGGAAGCGATCGAGGTGGCCCGTCAGCAGATCGAAGGCGGCGCGAACGTCATCGACATCAACATGGATGAGGGCCTGCTCGATAGCGAAGCGGTGATGACCAAGTACCTGCGGCTGATCGCCGGCGAGCACGACATCGCCGCGGTGCCGGTGATGGTCGACAGCAGCAAATGGTCGGTCTTGGAGGCGGGCCTGCAGGCCATTCAGGGCAAACCGATCGTTAATTCCATCAGCTTGAAAGACGGCGAAGCGGAGTTTCTGCGCCGGGCTCGCCTCTGTCGGCAGTATGGGGCGGCCGCCGTGGTGATGGCTTTCGACGAAGAGGGTCAGGCCGCGATCGCCGACGAAAAGGTGCGTATCTGCCGGCGGGCCTACAAGCTGCTCACCGAGGAGGTCGGCTTCCCGGCCGAGGACATCATCTTCGATCCGAATATCCTCACCGTCGCCACGGGGATCGACGAGCACAACAACTACGCGGTCGATTTCATCGAGGCGACCCGCCAGATCAAAGCCACCTGTCCCGGCGTGCATGTGTCGGGCGGCGTGTCGAACATTTCGTTTTCGTTTCGCGGCAACAACGCGGTGCGCGAGGCGATGCACTCGGCGTTTCTCTATCATGCGGTGCAGGCCGGTCTCGACATGGGCATCGTCAACGCCGGGCAACTGGCCGTCTACGAGGACATCGAGCCGCAGCTCAAGGAGTTGGTGGAAGACGTGCTCCTGAATCGCCGCGCGGACGCCACGGAGCGCCTCGTCGACTTCGCCGAAACGGTCAAAGGGAAAAAAGGCGAGACCGCTTCAGCGGACGCCGAATGGCGCAGCGCCCCCGTCGAAGACCGCCTCAAACACGCCCTGTTAAAAGGCATCGTCAAACACATCAACGAAGACACCGAAGAAGCTCGCCAAAAATACGACACCTGCCTCGAAATCATCGAAGGCCCGCTGATGGGCGGCATGAGCGTGGTCGGCGATCTGTTCGGCGAAGGAAAAATGTTCCTCCCGCAGGTCGTCAAGAGCGCCAGGGTGATGAAAAAGTCGGTCGCCTATCTCACTCCCTACATGGAAGTCGAAAAAGAGGCCTCCGGCACAGCCGGCAAGCCGCGCGCCAAGCTGCTATTGGCCACCGTCAAGGGCGACGTCCACGACATCGGCAAGAACATCGTCGGGGTCGTCCTGGGCTGCAACAATTTTGAAGTGATCGACCTCGGCGTGATGGTTCCCTGTGAAACGATCCTCGAAACGGCCGCAGCCGAAGACGTCGACATCATCGGCCTGTCGGGGTTGATTACGCCGAG
>CAXMSB010000340.1:0-7386 GCA_964195615.1 uncultured Granulosicoccus sp.
ACCGTGGTGACGGCCACCAGCACCATCAGCAGATAGTGCATCGCCGTTGCGGAAAAACCCATCGTCGAGGCAAGGCTCGCGTCGAACGAGCTCACCTTCAGCTCTTTCCACAAGAGGGTGAGCACGATCAGATTGACCACCAGCACAACGAGCGTCGTGAACAGCGGACGCGGCAGGCCGAACACCGGATCGTCGAACGGCACAAATTCCAGGGCGCCTTCGTAGACGCAGGCGACGTCGAAGTGTGCTCCCGAGACGAATTTCTTCACGAGCACCACGCCCAGTGCGAAGAGCGACGTGAAGACGACGCCCATGCTCGCATCGCTCGGTACGCGGGCGTACTGGTGGAGAGTTTGCGTGAGAAACGTGGTCAACAGGCCTACCGCCGCCGCCCCCAGAAACATCGGCAAGATGCTCATCGAACCGGAAACCAGCAGTGCGATCACGAGCCCCGGCAGCACGGCGTGCGCGATCGCGTCGCCCATGAGACTCATCCGCCGCAGCACGAGAAAGCACCCAACGACGGCGCAGGCAACGTTCGTCGCCGCGGCGGTGAGCACGATCCACACGTCGGCCATCGACAGCTCCGGCATGGCGGAGAGCACTTCGACCGCTTTCTGTTGGGTTTCGTCGATCATGGTACTTCTAGCCGTCGGCGGAAGCCAGCGGACCGAGGGATTTCGCTGTCATTCCGAGGTCCGCCGAGGAATCTCCGTTGTGCCGCGGTATTGCGGGGCCGACGAGATCCTTCGGCGGACCTCAGGATGACAGCTTGTCAGCGCTTCAGTTTCTGCGTTCTGGTTCGGGGGACGGCTCAAGTTCGTGCGGCGATTGGGGGACGCCGACCGGTGCGGTGGGCAGGCGGCCTGCGTCTTCCAGTTGCTGCTCCAGTTCCAGTCGTAAGGCCGGGGGGAGCAGGTGCTCGGTTTCGTCGGCGTCGCGGTCGACGTGGTCGGCGGCGATGTTGGCCTGCTGCATCAGGTACATCTCCCACAGCCGGTGGGTCCTGGTGAGTTCGGCGGCGCGGCGGAGGCCCAAGGGAGTGAGCTGTACGCGGTCGACCGCGACTTTCATCAGGTCCTCCGCAACGGCCCACTGTAGCAGCCGCTCGAGCGATTTCGGTTTCCAATAGCGATAGGTGCGGAGTTGCTCGACTCGCAGCTCGGCGACCTGCGGCAACTGCGATTCGCCTAGCTCGTAGAGCGAGCGAAGCAAGTGTTCGCGGGAGATGCGGCGGCGCATCCGCCATTCGGCGACCACTCGGGCGACGACGCCTCGCTGAGGCGCGAATAGCAGCGAGACGACGAACAACGCCGCGGCTGTGAGCACGATCGAGGCGCCTGCCGGGAGGTTGCGACCCAGTCGGCTTCCCAACAAACCTGCCGCCACGCCCAGCGCGCCGGCCAGCAGCAACAGAAAGTGCAGCCGATTGGTCCAAAATCGGGCCGTGGCGGCGGGCAGGATGATCATCGCGGCCATGAGAATCACGCCCACGATGGGCAGCCCGACGATGGTGACCACGGCCAGCGCGGCCATCATCGCCAAGTCGAGCCCGAGCGTGGGCCAGCCCTGCGATTGGGCGAAGTCCGCGTCGAAACAAACTAGCTTGAACTCCTTGAACAACATCGCCACCGCCGCGAGCACCACGACCGCGACGCCGGCCAGCAGAAACAGATCGCCCGTGAGCATGTTGGCCGGCTCGCCGAACAGGTATTGATTGAGCCCCGCCTTGTTGCCGCCGACCGAGGGTTTCTGAATCACCGAGAGCAGCACGATGCCCGCGCCAAAAAAGGTGCTCAACACGATGCCGATCGCGGCGTCTTCTTTGGTGCGAGTCCAGCGGACAATCACGGTCACGGCGGCGATGGCCAAAAGTCCGCTGGCCAATGCCCCCAGCGAGAGCCCCAGCAGATCGCGGGTGCCCAGTAGCAAAAACGCAAGGCACACGCCGGGCAGCGCCGCGTGGGCCAGCATGTCGCCGACCAACGAGCGTCCGCGCAGCACGGCGAAACTGCCCACCACGCCCGACATGCCGCCCAACAGGGCTGTGCCAATCATCACTTTCGCGCTCAGCGAGAGGCCGTCCATCAGAGTGGTTCCTGTTTTCGCATCGCTTCGGCCGCCTCGTCCAGCAGGGTGAGCCGACCACCGTAGGTTTTTTGTAAGTTTTCCGTGGTAAACGTCTCGGCGACGTCGCCGCAGGCGATCAAACGCATGTTCAGAAGAATCACGTAATCAAAATATTCGCGGACCGTCTGCAAATCGTGATGTACGACCAGCACGGTCTTTCCGTCGCTGCGGAGCGTCTGCAACAGGTCGACGATGGCCCCTTCGGTTGCCGCGTCGACGCCGGCGAACGGCTCGTCGAGGAAATAGAGCTGGGCCTGCTGAGCCAAAGCGCGGGCCAGGAAAACGCGCTGCTGCTGGCCGCCGGAAAGTTGGCGGATCTGCCGATTGGCGAGCGAACGGATGTCGACTTCATCCAGGCAACGATCGGCGATCTCGCGTTCCGCCCGGCCCGGTCGCCGAAACCAGCCCAGCCGGCCGTAGGTTCCCATCAACACCACGTCGCGCACCGTCACGGGAAAATCCCAATCCACCGATTCGCGTTGCGGCACATAGCCGACCAAATGCCGCTGCTCGGCGTAGCTCTTGCCGTAGATTTCGACCTTGCCGCTGGCCAGGGGCACGAGCCCCAGCGCGGCTTTGATGAGCGTCGTCTTGCCCGCACCGTTGGGTCCGACGATGCCGACGAGTTTGCCCTCGGGCACGGTGAGATCGACGTCCCACAGCACGGGGCGACGGTAGTAGGCAACCGTCATGTCGTGGATTTCAAACGCAACTTTTGTCATGCCCCCCAACCTCTCCGTCGCTTGTCACTCCCCAGAAAGCGCAGCAACAATCGTTCGCACGTTGTGTCGAATCATCCCCGTGTAGCTACTCTCAGGTGTACCCGCGGCGCCCAACGCGTCGGCGAACAGCTCGCCGCCCTGCTGCAGATCGTGCCCCGCGGCGCGGCACGGTTCGATCAGTGCCTGAACCGTCCGATGAGACACGGCCGACTCGACGAACACGGCGGGAATCTTACGCTCGATGATCATCGCTTGGATCTCTTCCTGATGCCGGATGTCCTTTTCTTCCTCGGTACTGATCCCCTTCAGGCCGTGGACTTCCAGGCCGTAGGCCGCGCCGAAATAGCCGAACGCATCGTGGGCGGTTACCAGCACGCGGCGATCCTCGGGAATCGTGGCGATCTGGCTCTTGCAGAACGCGTCGAGCTCTTCGAGTTCCGCAATGTATTTGGCCGCATTCCTTTGGTAATCCGCCGCGTGGGTCGGATCGAACTGCACCAGCTTCTCGGTCATGTCGCGCACGCAGTCAGACCACAGCGCGACGTCGTGCCACACGTGCGGGTCGTACATCTCCTCAAACTCGGGCGGCTTGCGCAGACGCGAGTCGCCGCGAGACTTCAGATCTTCGGTAACGGCAAAGGTCGCTCGGCTGCGAGCCATGCGCACAAACAAGTCGGCCATCCGCCCTTCCAGATGCATGCCGTTATAGAAAATGGCGTCGGCCGCGTCGAGCTTGCGCACATCGGAGGCGATGGGCCGATAGAGGTGCGGATCGACGCCGGGCCCCATCAGGTTGTCGACGTGAACATGCGGGCCGCCGATCTTCACGATCATCTCCGCCACCGGCCCGGTGGTGCAGACGACCTGGATCTTATACTCGCCGGCAAAGCGGTGCTCGGCGGAGGAAGCCTCCGCGTGATCCGGATGATGCGCCGCGCCGCAGCCCGTCGTCGCGAGCAAACAGCAGACGGTGAGCATCGAAAGGAAACGGTTCATGGCAAAGCCCTTGGCGTTAAAACTGTAGCTATGGCTACAAATCTACCGCGTCGGGCGATCGGGGTCAAGTCGGGTATTGTCCCAGCCGCATTGCCACGCAATGCAAGGCGCCCCGGTGATCGCAACGAGATACCGTTTGGCCAAGCAGATTGGATGGAAGCGGTCGATTTCACGATATTCGAGCGTTCCGGTTGGAGGTTGCCAAAGTGCTTCGGTCGATGAATTCGACGCAGATTCGGATATTCCGAAAAGTGCGTCGGCCTTGTACGCCGACGCGTCGGAGCAAAGTGCCAATACCCCCAGAATGGGGGTTCAAATGAGGGAAGTTTGCTAACTTCCGTAACGTCCGTTTGTACGTCGGGCAGATTCCCCGACGTACGGTAGCGTTTTGGCAGATTTGCGTGTTCACGGAGCCCGACGCCGGTAACTTGCTTGAATCTTTTGGACATTTCGCGGATACTGGGGAGGTGCTGCAACTACGGTCGACATTCCGAGACTGGAGCGGAATTAACATGACTGGCACGCTCGGTCCCATTGCATCTGCGCTGATTGTGGTCATCTGTGGTACTCTAGTCGCGATCATCACGTCCCTAGTTACCAAACGCCATGAACAAGCCTCCCACCGGCGGGCTGCTGAGCCGTATGTCGGTTTCCTCTACGGAGCCATTATCGGGGCGGTTGGCGTTATTGCATGGAGAGTGTTCCTTTAGCTGTCCCTGAGTGGTCTGCCGTCGGACGATGAATCCTAAGCTTCCTAGCGAGACGGCAGAATCCCCCCATTCTCGGGCCACTTTCGGGCCACAGGGTATCGTTCGTTATCGTCCAGCGGGCAGATTCCCCGCCGTACCTTAGCGTTTTGCCAAATTCGGGTGTTCTCAAAGCCCGCTGCCGGTAACTTGCTGGCATTCTTCGGGCATATCGCGGACACTAGGGGCGTGTTGTTGCAATTGGCGACATTCCGAGCCTGGATCGGTTCTAGGCAATTTCAAATGGGAAATGCCAGACCAAAGGTTCCCTACAGAGCCAGCCCTGTCCCGTTTTCTGTCCAGGGAAATGTCGACCTGGGTGCCGTTCGAGTTTTTTGACCATACGCGATAGGAGGCATATAATTCCCATCAATCAATATTGGTGATTCGCCGATCGTTGATCGCTGCCCGGATGAACTGGGCAGTCCCCCCCGAGCGTCGAATCGCATGCGTTACCAGAGGCGAAGGCTTTCATGAGATGTTAAGCTGCTTGAGGGAGGTGGCGCCATGGAGATCTTATTGACTGGCTTTGCAGCAATTTTTCTCTTGGTTGTGTTGATCAGGTGCTGCGCAGTGCTGTTGCTTATCTCGCTGGTCATCCTGTTGGGAGCGGTTGTCGATGGTGTCGTGGAGGGGGGCTCTCGCATCCGGCGTTTCTTGTCTGGTCTAGCAAGAGACACCGTGAGCGGCATCCTCTGCATCGATGGACTTGCATCGGAGCCCTCGCTGGCCAATCGCCTGAGCTCTGACATTGCCCGGGTGTTGAAATTGGCTCCGCCTGACACACGTCCCCGGGCTTGCGCCTGTATTAAGAAGGTCGAAGGTAAGTCCATCGGTGTGCTGCGAGTTTTCAACACCAAGGGGCAGTACATGTTGCGCGCGTCCCGCGACAGCACTGCCGCCGTCGCGGAGCGATTTTCAGCAGCACTCAACGAGTTCAAGGACACTTTTCCCGCAAGGGTCGGCGCTCGGCGCATCCGATGTGCCGAGTGTGATCCGAAGATCTGTCCACTTCGGCAACTGAAGCGCTCGCGGGCCTTTTCACCACAGGCTGTCTAGGGATAAAACGAGTGAGGTAACTCGGACCAAGGGTCAATTGCGATTTTCGCATTTGATGAACCGTTGCCCTCTGGTATGCACTCGATTCGAATCACGGGCGTTGCACCCTAGGATGTTTGCCTGTTGAGCGAGGTTCAATACGCGTTGGCTCTTTCCAATCCCCGAGCCCACCACCTGCACCCTAGCCCTAGCCGCACTCTGCTTGGCAAGGAGCCGACGGCGGATTTTGGCTCGATAGAGCCTAGAAGCTACTGTCGTTTCGGCGCGGAGGTGTGCACATCCGACGCCAGAAACGGACGTTCGCAAAACGCTTCGGTGATCCCGGCTCGCCTGCCCATGCCGGCAATATTCTGCCGGCTGTAGCCACACGTCTGCCGGCAGCCACTACTGGTTCTAGGTCTTCCACTCAATCCAAACCGGCAACTGCAACTGCGGACGACACGGTCGACCAGGCCCTCAGCGACTTCAACACCGACTCGCTGGACGACGACCTTTTGGAGGACCTCGCGGCAGCCCTGGTGGAATAACCCATGCGGCTCATGTCGTAGGGCAGACTTTTCGTATCGTCACTCTCTCTCGACGGCATCGATCGCGGTGCCCCGAGGCGGCGACAGGGATCATGTTGCTAATTGGGGATGGCGGTGATGTTCACTGGTCGTCGGACGTCTGTGTCAAAACCCGTACGTTATTTGAGATGCGTCATCAAAGGAACGTTTTGCGACATGCCGTGACCTCCCCGCCTCCGAATCCGCCTTTTCGTTGCTCGGGTATTGTTGCCGAAGACCCTCTATTGTCACCGCCGCACCAATCCCGGCAAACGGCATATCTGACCTTGCCTTGGACGGCCAGAATGCGTCAGAATGTTGTCCAATGAGGAGCGGCATTTACTTTTATCACAATGGAGGGTGACATGCGTTCTTTGATCAAACCAGCAGCCTTGTTCCTGGTCCTACTGGTTGGAGTTGGGCTCTACCTGGGATGGTTTAGCGTAACACGCTCCAAGCCCGATGCGGAAAGTGACAAAACCAATATCAATGTGTCGGTGGATAAAGCGAAAATGAAATCGGATATCAAGAAAGCGAGGGGGAAGGTGAGGGAAAGAGTCCGTGGAATTCAAGACTAGGTGCAGGCTAAGAAGGCGGAAGAATAGCGTCCCATTCTTGGTGTGGTGTTATCCTGCTCACTGCCGTAGGCTGGGTAGTTGTCTCACAAACCTGTGCGGCGTGAAACGTGCCGGAAATCGACCGTTTTTGGAACTCCCGTCCCCGGGCATTTTTTCCGCCGCTAAATTGCGTCGACCGGCCTTTGTCGGTCTCTAATCCCTTGTCGCTAGGGTGCGGAAGTGTGCACACCCGCGGTAGGAAACGGCACTTCCCAACTGCCTAAGAAGGCAGCGTCTGGGCCAAAGTCGCGGGCTTCCAAAACTGCGTCGGCGAGAAGGCCGATGCACTTAACGGACTTTGGCTAACTGCGTTCGGAGTGAAACGCCGACGCGTGCTACGGATTCGCTTTTTCGGCGCGTGGGTGACGCCCTCCTCCGCGCCTTAGAGAAAGCAGAATGGCCTAAAAACCGACTTCTCAAGAGGCACAAGAGACCGTGTCGACGGTCAGGAGAGCAGTACAAGCAATAAAGTTCAAAGCCAAGAAATGAAACGGCTTACGTCATATTGGTGCCGTAGAATCGGAACTTGGCAGAACCTTGGTGCGTCGCCTTCCCGCCCTGCAGTTTTCAT
>CAXMSB010000341.1:0-12027 GCA_964195615.1 uncultured Granulosicoccus sp.
GTTTACGATCGCCGGCGGAGTTGGAGCGCTGGTGTTGATTCACGTGTTGCGGTGCAAGGGGCGGTGGATCGAAATGGACGAAACGGGTCTGCGCACCAGCCGGGGCCAAGAGGTTGCGTTCGACCAGATCACCCAGATCGACAAGAAGAAGTGGGACAAGAAGGGAATCGCCAAGCTGCAGTACCAGGACAACGGCCGCGAGAAGATTCTCACATTGGACGATTTCATCTATGAACGCCCGACCACCGACGACATACTGCGACAGGTCGAAGAGCAGGTCGGCCACGACAAGATCGTCAACGGCAAGCCGGAACCGCCGCCGAAAGCGGAAGCCGCTCCGGCAGAGTCTTCGGTTTGAGGCGATGAGTCACGGAGCCCACTGTCATTCCGAGGTCTGCCGAGGAATCTCCGTCGCGACGTGGTCTGGCAAGGTAAAGGAGATCCTTCGGCGGACCTCAGGATGACATTGTTTGACTTTGCGATTCTGCGGACCTGAGACTCGAATTGCTCCGCTGGCCGGCACGACTACAATAGGAACGTGTAAGTAGGCGATCTCACTGTTTTTCCTCGTCGTCGAGCCTCTCGCTATGCCGCTCACGCGCATCGGCCCATTTGCTCTCGAAGAACCGCTGGACGGCCTCGCCGATAGCAACGTGCTGCGCGGCATTCACGTCGAGCGGAAGCTGACGATGGCGGTGAAGCTGCTCCCGCGCAGCATCGTGAATCGCCCGATGCGGGGCAGCACATTTTCAGAGGATGTGAAGACGCTGCAAAAGATGTCGCATCCCTGTGTCGTCCACTACTACGGCGGGGCCGTCGAACAGGGGCAGCCCTATCTGGCGCTAGAATTGGTGGAAGGCGAATCGCTGCGGGACCGACTCGACCGACGTGGTCGATTGCCGTGGGAATTGACCGTTGAGGTGGCCGACGCCATCTGCACGGCGCTGCACCACGCCCACGCCCGACAGATCGTCCACCGGCGGCTGACGCCGACGCGAGTTCTGCTGACCGCCGACGATCAGGTGAAGGTCACCGGGTTCGATTGCCAGTGGGCCGATCACGACGAAGTGCTCGGACTGCGCTGCCCGATGGAGGTGGCCCACTATCTGGCTCCAGAAGTTTTTCGCGGCAAGCAGTCGGCCACTTCGCCGCAGGGCGATCTTTTCAGCCTGGGAGTGATTCTCTACGAATGTCTGACCGGCGAGCTGCCGTGGCAGGCCGAGTCGCCGGCGGAGCTTGTGCAGTCGCGTCGCGAGGCGCCCGCCCCGCGGGTGTCGACCAAGGTTCTCGATTGCCCCGTTTGGCTCGACGTGTTGGTGGCCAAGCTGTTGGAAGCTCGGCGGCGAGACCGCTTTCCCTCGGCGGAAGAGACGCACCGGGGAATCGTCAATGCCAAGCGGAAGGTTGCCTCGGGCATGGGCGCTGCGCAGCAAGCTTGGTCGGGGCAAAAGGGTTCTCTGACCGTCGACCAAGATCGCAGCGAAGTGCGCCGCCTCAAACGTCGCGGACGCACCCGAGAGCGCGACACCAGTCCGTTTTACGAGCGTGCCTGGTTCCTGGCCCTGTGTCTGGCGACAGTGGTCGGCTTGGGGGTATGGGCGTTGCTGCCGCCGGGCGAAGAAGCCCTGTTCGCCAAAGCCTTGCCGTTGATGGAGTCGGACGAACCGGGCCAGTGGAGTCGCGCGGAAGAGCGGTACTTGAGTTCCTTCCGCAAACGATTTCCCGACAGCGATCATGCCGATGAAATTGCGGAGTTCGATCGCCGCGTGGCCATTCATCGCGCCGAGACTCGTTTCAACAACAATCAACGCCTGGGTCGACCCGCCCAATCGGAAGCGGAACGAAAGTACGGCGAAGCGCGGCGCTACGAACAGTTCGGCGACCGGCTCTCGGCTTGGAAAAAGTACGAAGCGTTGGTGAATCTGCTGGCCGACAGCGAAGAAAAGTATGACCGGGCATTTGTCGAGCTGGCGCGCCGGCAGATCGGACGCATCAAAGCCCAGCGAGGTTCGGCTGGGAGCCAATCCGAATTTCTGGAGCTGCAGCTTGCCAAAGCGAATGAACTCATCCAAGAAAAGGATCTGTTCGGCGCTCGGAAGATTCTGGATGGCATCGTCGAGCTGTACGAAAACAACCAGGAACTGCGGCCCCTGGTCGAGCAGGCCCGCGACGAAATGCGGCGTCTCGACCTGAGCGGCAGTCGGTGAATCGATCGTCTGTGCAGACGGGGACAGGCGGAACCGGGCATCCGATGGTTCCCCCGGGTTCGCCCCGCAAGGTTTTCGCAACCCCCCGTATCCTGCTGGCAGACGGGTCTATTCGGGGGGAAATCGGGTTTCCGGACCGTTGTGGAGACGGTGAGCGGGGGCTATAATCGCCGGTTCGCTATTTCGCCGTCCCACCCCGTCCCCCGCAGCCGCCGGCTGTTCTTTGGATATCCGCTTATGCGATTTTGGCTTCTGGATCGGATCAGCTCTTACGAGCCCGACACCGAACTCACGGCGGTCAAGAATGTGTCTCTTTCGGAAGAGTACCTTGCGGACCACTTTCCCGATTTTCCGGTGCTGCCAGGCGTGTTCATGCTTGAGGCTGCCACCCAAGCCGGTGCTTGGTTGGTTCGGTTCAGTGAGGATTTTGCGCACAGCATCGTCGTGCTACACGAAGCGCGGGCGGTGAAATATGCCGACTTTGTCACGCCGGGCAACACCCTGCAGGTGCGAGTCAAACAACAGAAGAGTGACGAGCGACTGGTCCACTTTCGTTTTGAGGGGGAAGTCGAGGGCCGGATTTCCGTGAGCGGGCGACTGGTGCTGGAACGATACAATCTGGCCGACGCCAACCCGGAACAGGCGGACCTCGACGCGCGCATGATCGCCCACCAGCGATCCACGGCCGAACTGCTTACCCGCGGCATCGACATCGCTGCCGCCTTATAGATACGAACAAAGTTAAATACAAAACAGAGTCCAAAATTTGCGGAGGTTCATTGCACGATGGCATCAGAAGACGAAATTTTTGAAAAAGTACGCGAAGCACTCGTCGAAGCACTCGGAGTGGACGACGACGAAGTGACCCCCGAGGCCACGCTCCAGGGAGACCTCGACGCCGAGTCGATCGACTTCCTGGACATCGTGTTTCGGCTGGAAAAGTCGTTCGACATCAAGATCGAACGGGGCGAGCTGTTTCCCGAGGACATCCTCACCAACGTCGAGTACGTTGAGGACGGCAAAGTGAACGACTCGGGTATCGCCAAGCTCCGCGAGCGGATGCCGTTCGCCGACTTGACCAAGTTCGAGGCCGAGCCGAGTGTGCAGAACCTCGGCCAGCAACTCACCGTCAAAGACATGTGCAATTTCGTGGCGTTTAAGTTGGCAGCCTGATCGCTCGGCCCAGCCGACCGGCAGCACGCCCCAAGGATTGTTTTCATGCGGTGGTTCTGGATAGATCGATACACGGAGTTCGTGAGCGGCTCGCATGCCGTTGCCGTGAAGGGCGTGACGCTGGCCGAAGACCATCTGCACGACCACATGGCCGGCTATCCGATCATGCCCAACTCGTTGGTGGTCGAGGGGATGGCCCAGGCGGGCGGCCTGCTGGTGAGCGAGCGCTACGAATTTCGCGAGCTGGTCGTGCTGGGAAAACTCGCCAAGGCGAAGTTCCACAGTTGCGTTCGCAATGGCGAAACGCTTACCTACCGTGTGAAGATCGAAACGATTCGTAGTGACGGCGCTGCCGTGTCGGGCACCGCCCACGTGGGCGACCGCCTGCATGCCAAGGCGACGCTGTTCTTCGCTCGGCTGGGAGATGCCAACGAAGCGCTGCAAGGTCAGCGGTTGTTTCATCCCAACCATTTACGACACTGGTTGTCGCTGGTCGGCATCTTCGAAGTGGGCGTCCACCAGGACGGCACGCCGATGAAAGAAAAGGATTACCCGCTCACGGAATGTGCGACCGATCCTGCGTGACCTGTTGAGACCGGAAGAGGAACCTAGCCATGCGACGTCGCGTTGTCGTTACTGGAATCGGTTGTGTGACTCCCTTGGGAACCACCCCGGGGCAGTTGTGGGATAATCTTCTCGCCGGCAAGAGCGGCGTGGCGCGCACTTCCCTGTTCGACGCCAGCAACTTCCCCACCAACATCTCTGCCGAGGTCCGCTATTGGTCGATCGACGAGGTGGGCGAAGATCCGCAGGTTTGGGAAGGTCGCAGCCGGCACACTTGCTTTGCCGCGGGCGCGGCCAAACAGGCCGTCGAAGACTCCGGCGTCCAGGGAACGGTCGACCCGGTGAAGTTTGGCGTCTATCTCGGTGCGGGCGAGGGTGCGCAGGACTTCTTTCGATTTTCAAAGATGATGACCGCCGCCGTCCAGTCGGACGAGTTGGATCTCAGGGCCTTTATGGAAGAAGGGCTCAACGTGCTTGAACCTCTGGCCGAATTGGAGCAAGAACCCAACATGCCGGTCGGCTACCTGGCCGGGATGTTCGATGCCCAAGGCCCGAACATGAATTGTCTGACCGCCTGTGCCGCCAGCAGTCAGGCGGTTGGCGAAGCGACCGAGATCATCCGCCGCGGCGAGGCCGACGTGATGCTCTCCGGCGGCACGCACAGCATGATCCACCCGTTCGGCGTCACCGGTTTCAATTTACTCACCGCCCTGAGCGAAAGCAACGACGAACCAGAAAAGGCCTCCCGGCCGTTCGACCTGCATCGCAACGGGTTCGTGTTGGGCGAAGGCGCTTCGATGGTAGTGCTGGAGGAATACGAGCACGCCCGGCAGCGCGGCGCGCAAATCTACGGCGAGCTATTGGGCTACGGCACCACGGCCGACGCGTTTCGCATCACCGACACGCATCCCGAGGGCCGCGGCGCCACCACTTGCCTGAAGATGGCTCTGGCCGACGCGAATTTGAACACCGACCAGATCGATTACATCAATGCCCACGGTACGAGTACCACGGTGAACGACAAGGTAGAAACGCTCGCCATCCGCAAGACGTTTGGCGAGCAGGCCGACAACATCCCCGTCTCGAGCACCAAGAGCATGACGGGCCATCTGATCGCCGCCGCAGGGGCAACCGAGTTGATCGTCTGCCTGTTGACACTGAAGCACAATATCGTGCCCCCGACGATCAACTACGACACGCCCGACCCGGCATGCGATCTCGACTATGTCCCCAACGCGGCCCGCGAGCACGAGTGCAACACGGTCGCCTCGAACAGTTTTGGTTTCGGCGGGCAGAATATCACGCTCGTTGCTGGGCGGGTTTGATTCTTCTTTCGGTGGTTTTCTCTGATTCTTGTCTCACGCAGAAACGCAGGTGACGCGGAGATTACTTCGTCTCCACCCTAATCAAACCATTCATCACTCTCATCAAACGCCGGAATCGGGATATTCAGCACCTTCATTTGGCCGATGGCTCGATGGCGGCAGAGGGGCTTGATAAGGATGGCGTCTCCTGACTGAACTTTGTGACGCTGCCCATCAAGTTCCATCTCTCCCTCCCCCTCAAGGATGTAGTAGATCTCGGTCAGAACCTTGTGGTAGTGGGTGCGGGCATTCTGACTGATATCGACCAGATGGATCGAAGCGACTCGACCAGGATCGTCGAGGAAGGCCCGTCGAGAGCTGCCACAAGGGCAGGCCACCGCTTCCAGCTCACTCAGCCGAGCGATTCGATAGTTCATTTTTTCTCCCCTGTAACTTGCAGTGATCGGCGGTCGAAAAGCTCGACTCAAGTTTGCAGCGGGGATTGTAACAAACTGCCCTGCTGAAGTCGAAAACTTAACTGTCTGGTCTTCATTCGACCTCGACTGGGGCCTCCTTGGCGTCTTGGCGGTTCAAGGAAGGGACTTTCCATGATTTTCGGCCTAAGGTGGTTGAACCGGACTCGGCCGGATTCCTATACTGCGAAAGGAATGAGGGCCGCTTGGCCGCGTTAACGTAGGTGGCCCTTTCTTAATCCGCACGTCTCAACATCAGGAGATCGCGCCATGTTTACCATCCGCTTATTGCTAACTGCCGTAGTGGTTTCGGGACTCGTGTTGCTCGTCGGCGCGCCGGCCACAGCCGACGTGTATTACGTGCAGCCGATTTCCGAGTTGAAGATTGACCAGGGAGAAAGGCCGGGCGGTGAAGACAGGGCCTCGGTCGACTATCGACTCCGGTGGCGTGGGTTGGCCCTTCAGCCTTACGCGGTTCTCGACGGTGAGGGCGATATCTTTGTGACCCCCACGGCGATGGGTTCTCCATTGACCAGACGCTGGGGATTCGGCCGCGGAGAGTTGACCGGCACGCCTTCGGTGGCGATTCGCGTTCCGCAAGCGCGGGACATCACCGGCACAATTTATCAGCCCAAGAGTGATTACAGCGGCATGGTGGCGCTAAAGTTCTCCCTAGCCGCGGACCAAGGGCAAGAGGAGCTTCGAGAATCGTTTCTGCAAGAAAAACTACAGCACTACAGGGCGCTGCTGAGCCGCAACGCACCCGGAACAGCTTGGTTTCGTCATCAGGCGCGAGTGACACGCAAGGACCTGGGGCTCAAGGCAGAAACCGATGAGAACCGGGTCAACACGTTCCGCTTCCGAGGCAGTTCACTGGAAGAGACCTACGCGTTGGCGAGTGGCGGCCGGGCGGTGAGTGAGAATTTACAACTCGATCGTCTGCTGCCCGTCGCGGCAGCTGATAAGCCGACGGTCGAGCTGGAGTCGATCAAGGGGATTACCATCCAGGCGTTTGATTGGACGTCGATGATCAAAGCTGCCGAGCCCGAGCGGGACGCACTGGCCAAGTTGGTTCCTGACGATCAGTACGTCATCTTCCTGCCCTCGTTTCAGGCAATGGTCGACTTGGCTGACAATGCCGATGAGCAGGGAACCGTTGTACTCCGCGCCGCGGAGCCTCGGGCCGAGGATGCGCGTGTCCGGCAGCGGTATGAGCGGCAACTGGGCCTCGGCCTAAGCGAACTGGCCAAGATGATTGGCCCGGCTTTGATTAACAGCGTCGCCTTCACTGGCGCCGATCCTTACCTCCGCACCGGCGCCGACGTGGCCGTGCTGTTCGAGGCCAAAGACGCCAACGCCTTGCGAACGTTCGTCGACGCGCAGGTGGCGCTGTCGGCCGGCAACCGGGGCGATGCGACCGCGATCAATGGCACGATCGCGGGGGTTTCGTACACCGGCTTTCGTTCGCCGGATCGATCGATCTGCTCGTACGTGGCGACGCTCGGCAATGCGGTGGTGGTGACCAACTCCCCCGACCAGTTGGAACGACTCGTGCGCGTCTCGAAAGGAGAGCAACCCTCGATCGACTCGCTGGATGAGTACACGTTCTTCCGCGATCGGTATCCGCTGGGTGACGAAAACGAGACGGGGCTGCTGATTCTTACGGACAACACCATCCGCAAGTGGTGCGGCCCTCGCTGGAGGATTGCCGCTTCCCGGCGGATGCGCGCGGCAGCGCTGATGGCCGAGATGCAATCGGCCCATCTCGACAGCCTGGTGAACGGCGAAATTACGACCGGGCCGCTTCACACCGACTTCGCACTCCCCGATGCTGGCGAGTTCACGCTGGGGCCCGACGGCGTTCGTTCGTCGGTCTACGGCACGCTCGAGTTTCTCACCCCAATTCTCGAACTTGATTTCACGAAGGTAACGCAAAGCGAAGCTGATTTCTATGGTCGGTGGCGTGAGGGCTATGAGCGCAATTGGAACAACTTTTTCGACCCGATCGCTGTTCAGTTCCACGCCTCGGCAGAAAAGCTGGCCGTCGACCTGACCGTGATGCCGCTGATCGAGTTTTCCGACTACCGAGAGATGGTCGCCGTTTCGCGTGGCGCCGTGATCAGTGAACACTCGGGAGACCCGCATGACAATTCGCTCGCGCATGTCGTCTTTGCTTTGAATACAGACTCCCCGGTCGTTCGGCGGAGCGCCAACATGGCGACCACCATGATCAACGTCGATCCGCTCAGTTGGATTGGCCAGTCGATCGCACTCTACGTCGACAACGATCCCCTGTGGGCGGAGTTCGCCAAGAACGAAGATGATAGGCAGCGCGAGGAGTTTTTGGAGGAGAATGCCTTTCGCCTGCCGATCGCGGCCAACATTGAAGTCAAGAACAGTTTCAAGCTGATTGCGTTTCTCGCGGGCATGAGGACTTTTATCGAACAATCGGCGCCCGGGATGACCGTTTGGGAAACGTTGAACTACCAGGAGCAGGCATATGTCAAGGTTAGTCCGTCGGAAAGGTCCAAGTCGGGGAACGACTGGGACAAAGCGGCGCTCTACTATGTTGCAACTGGCGATTCGTTGGTCGTTTCGTTGAGCGAGGATGTGTTGAAACGAGCCATCGATCGGCAGGCGGATCGACGCGAGAAGTCCGCCGCAGGTGAACCCGTTCCGCGAGCGGGCCTCCCTTGGCTGGGAGAGAACTTCTGCGTGACCGTCGACGGCGGATTCTTGAAGCTGCTGGCTAGTGGATTCAGCGCTGAATATCACCGCCGGATGCAGCTGATGTCGTGGAGTAACCTGGCCATCTTGAACGAATGGCGTGCCCGCTATGCGGAACTCGATCCAATTAAAACCCACCAACGATTCTGGCAACGCAAGCTGGTGTGCCCCGGCGGCGGCGAGTACCAGTGGAACGAAGCTTGGCAGACGATGGAGTCGACCGTGTACGGACATCCGGGCGAGCCGCGACAAGGCACATCGCTGCCGGCGACGCTGCAATCGATCGTCTCGGGAAACCTCGGCCAAACTTTCGAGGAGAATGGTCTCCGCGCTCGGGCCGAATTGCATCGTGAAATGCCGGGTGACGCACCGTGATCGAGTTTGTAGGATGGGAGCACATTCCGCGAGGAGCCCAATCTTCGCCGGCAAAATCTCCCCTATGAACCCTTCCAAGATTACGAGGCATCTTCATGAATTCGCGTACAACATTGCCAACCCTCTGCGTGATACTTGTAGCAGTCGTCTTTGCACCGCTTTCCAGCCGTGCCGAGATCTCGCTGCCAAATATCTTCAGCGATCACATGGTGCTGCAGCAGAAGCAAGAAAACAAGGTGTGGGGGAAGGCCGACGCGGGTGAGCAGATCGTAGTCGGCATCGCTGGAAGATCGGTCACGACGACCGCGGGTGACGATGGCAACTGGAGCGTGATGTTGGATCCGCTGCCGGCCGGAGGGCCTCACCTCTTGGCGATTACCGGGTCCAATGAAATCTCGTTCGAAGACGTCCTGGTGGGCGAGGTTTGGATCTGCTCCGGACAGTCGAACATGCAATGGACTGTCCGAAACACAAATGATGCTGACCTCGAGCGGGCCGCAGCCGACTATCCCAGGATTCGCATGATCAACTTTCCGCAGGTGGGCAGCCAGGAGCCGATCTGGACACATGAGAATGTTGGCTGGGAGGTCTCCTCGCCGGCGACTGTTGGCAAGTTCTCGGCCGTCGGCTACTTCTTCGGCCGCCAGCTTTATCAGACATTGGATGTACCCATCGGTATGATCAACAACGCCTGGAGCGGCTCGTCTGCCGACGCCTGGGTCCGTCGCGACCTATTGGAGGTCGATGCCGATTACCGGCCGACCCTCGAACGTTGGCAGGGAATGGAAAGACGATTCGAAACGCTCTCGTCCCAGGCTGAGTTGACCGAAGAGGAAGAGAAGCAACTGGCAAACTTGAAAATAGAGATGAACGGTAGGCATCGGCCAGCCAACATCTACAACGGAGTGCTCAAGTCGCATCTCGGCTACGGCATCCAAGGGGCCATCTGGTACCAAGGCGAATCGAACGCAGGCCGCGCATACCAGTATCGCGATCTGTTTCCGATGATGATCCAGAACTGGCGCGACGAATGGGGGGAGGGCGATTTTCCCTTCTATTGGGTTCAACTGGCCGACTTCGGCAAGGAAAAACCCGAGCCGAGCGAAAGTGGTTGGGCAGAGCTGCGCGAGGCGCAAACGATGACGATGTCTCGCCTGCCGAATACCGGTGAAGCGGTCATCATCGACATCGGCGAAGGCAAGGATATCCATCCGCGCAACAAAGTTACGGTGGGTCAGCGGCTCGCTCGCTGGGCACTTGCCAAGCAATACGGCGTCGACGTTGCCTATCAGAGCCCGACCTACAAATCGATGGAGAAAAAGAATGGCAAAGTCATCCTGTCGTTCGATCACATCGATGGCGGCTGGCGACCGTTCGACGTCCCTCGCCCCGTCGGCTTCGCAATCGCGGGTGAAGACAGGAAATTCGTCTGGGCTGAGGCGAAGTTCATCCCGGGTAATCGCCTGGAAGTCTCCAGCAGCGAGGTGAGCGACCCCGTCGCGGTGCGGTACGCCTGGGGCGACAACCCCAAGTGCAACCTGTTCAACGGGATCGGTCTGCCCCTGACGCCCTTCCGAACCGACGATTGGCCCGGGCTGACGATCAACAATCGCTAGCGCCGAATGTTGCAGGAACAATGCCAGCAATGCAAGCGGCATGAGTAGTTTGCGCAATCGCTAAAGCCCGCCACGTGGAGGACCGATTTCTGTGATAGGCGCGTGCCGCGGCGGCGCGGGTGTTTCAGGAAGTCTAGCTCGGGCGGAGGCCAAGATGTCTGACAGCGTAGCGATATTGATTCCCACTTTTGGCAGACCACAGCGAGCTGCAGAGCTTGTGGAAGATATTCGAGTCGCGACGACCGCCGATTATCGTATTTATTTCATTGTGGAGAAACACGACCCGGAGACGATCGCAGCGGTCGGCCGCCTCGATGCGGAAGCACTCATCAACCCGGGCGAACCAACCTACGCGTCCTGCATTAATTCCGCTTATGCTCAGACCAAAGAGCCCTTTTTCTTCACAGGGGCCGACGACGTGCATTTTCACACCGGCTGGCTTTCTGCCGCACTGAACCGCATGTCTGATCCGAACATCGGCATCGTGGGCACGGCCGATCCGTTGCACGACTCCCGCGACCACTCGACCCATTCGTTGGTCCGACGCACGTACATCGAAGAGCGAAGTGGCTGCCTGGATCAGCCGAATACGGTGCTCTATCCCTATTGGCATGGCTGGACCGACCACGAGTTTCTCGGCACCGCCAAGGCCCGAGGAGCTTACCATTACTGCGAAGAGTCGCTGGTCGAGCATCACCACCCGGGTTGGGACTGGTTCGGCCGCGTGGATACCGGCGACGAGAAGTTCGACGCCACCTATGCCAAGGGCAATAGCAAACATCGGCAGGACACGCGGGTATTTCTGAAGCGGTGCAAGCAGTGGATCGATAGCCTGCCGGACAACTCGAAGTCCAACGCCAGTCTGAAGAAGTTTGTTCGTCGCAACAGCGGCCTGCACGGCAAGATTCGCTACGGCCTGAAGCAGTTCCGGGCGGCAATTTGTCTCTGAACGGCCTGATAGGACAGAAACACCCAAGCGGAGAAGAGATTTGCCCGCGAATCACGCGAATGGACGTGTCATTCCGAGGTCCGCCGAGGAATCTCACTCTGTGTCTGGGTGCGCTAGATGTGCCGAGCGGCCGGGCCCTGCAAACGAGATCCCTCGGCGGACCTCGGGATGACCGCATATAATTCCGATACCGCTTCTTGCCATTCGCGCAGATTCGCGTAATTCGCGGGCCTCTTCCTGCTTTCCAGTCCCCCTTCTCTCCGCCGTCTCCGCGTCTTTGCGATACCGTAGGTAAAAGCCGCAAGAGACACTGCGGATTCTTACTAAGGCCGTTTGCTGAGCGACCTACCTGGCAGTGTTACCACTCTCCTAGGGGTGTCGCAAATGAACACGACCAGGAGCGAAAATAATTTGGATTTCAAGTATGGAATGCTGTTTCTGCGTCGGTTCCCATTGTAGGATGACTGCCTGTCGTTGGTTACAAGTTGGGATCCGACTTCGAAAGCTTGCCATTGACTGAGAGCGAAAATGGCACGCTCAATCCCCTGCGTCTCGGGAGCATGGAACCATGAAACGTATGCTGCTGTTTACTGTTTGTCTGGCGTTTCTTTCCTCGGGCGCGCTAGCCGCGGCTGAAAA
>CAXMSB010000342.1:0-3960 GCA_964195615.1 uncultured Granulosicoccus sp.
CTCTTTGCGTTAACCCCCTGCCTCTCTAAAGCAGAGGGGCCATAGTGGTCGATGCGGAAAGATAGGTATTTTCCATTGTCCCGTTTGGGCCGCTTGTGCGGCATGGCGTATGAGCGATGAGCCAACACAATCTCATCCTCCCACAAGGCGGAGAACGATCGACCGCGTCGGCGGCAGCCTGGTGAACGTCATCCTGGGGGCTCTGATCCTGTGGGTGGGGCAAACCACGTTTCGCCACGCCGGCATGCTAGCAAGCAATAACGAGCGTTTCGACAGCGTCGGCCACCAACTGAAAGCTGTCGACGACCGTCACGAGAGGTTGCGGCTTCGCCTGGAGCAGGTCGTCTCGCAGACCACCGAGCGTACCCGTTCGCGTTTCACTCGAGAGGATGCCGAGAAGATGGGGCTGCGGATCCGGGAAATCGACGACCAGCAGGCGGCATTCGAGCGACAGATGCTGGAACGCCTCACGAGCGTCCAGCTAAAGATCATCGCCCTGGAAACCCGCGACACCAGCGACCGCGAAGTCGCCGTTCTCCGGGCGGAAGTGGAGCGTCTGCGAACCTATTTCGCCCATCGGCCTGCCAGCGTGCTGGCTGGCTACCCCAACTCGGTCTCCTCGAACGCCGATGCCGGCCCGGTTCATCTGCCGCCCACGACCCAGCGCTAGCCGCTAGCTTCTTCTTTGCAGTCCTAAGGACTGCTTTCCCTGAGACCGCTATCAGCGCTCGGCTGGTGCCTCGCGGCTTGCTCTCTTCGAGAGGCATCTGAGAAATGTCAAAGTTTGACGATTAGGTCGACGATAACAGTTGTGCTGACTGTTTCGGCAGTTGCTGCGCGCCCTCTCTCGTGGGGCGAACAGTGCTAGCGGACTAGACAGACCGGGGGGCGCCGGTGCGAAGCGAAGCGTGCTTGTAGAAGTGCGGTTCGACCACGGCGTAATACTCGGGCGATTGCCCCGCGGCGGCCTTTTGGTCGCGGCGGACTATCGAAGCTAGGAACGCAGCATCATGAACCGGCAGACTCGGTCTTTAACGTCGCTCACGTTGTGCATCCTGACCTTGGCGTCAGGTTGCCAGCCGACGCAACCGTTCTTCTTCTCGAAGGGCGGCAAGAGCTCGTGTCCGGGCGACCTGTCGTACTACAAAGACGTAGCCACGCAGATCGACTATCCCGACGTCAACGTGTCGACCCTCAACGAGGTTTACGGCACCCAAGAGCCGCTTTCGTTGGCCAATGCCGAGAGTTTTGACATGTGGGACCTCACCTTGGAGGAGGTTACCCGCATTGCCCTGGCCAATAGCCAGGTAATCCGTCAGCTGGGCGGGCGAATCGCCGACGGTGGCAGCAACATCGCGGCCACGACCCCCGAGACGCTGCAGCGCAACGCTGCTGGCGCGCAGACCAGTTACGATCCGGCCCTGGTGGAAAGCGGCAACGGCACGGGTACCGGCAGCGCCTTGAGCGGCACGGGTGTCGAGGCGGCCCTGTCGCAATTCGACGCCCAACTCGACTCGTCCATCTCTTGGCAGAATAACGATCGACCCCAGAACTTCGGCCTCACCGACCCGAACGGCAGCCTCTCCGACTTCTTTGCTCCCTTGTTTCGTCAAGACACGGGCAACTTCTCTCTGGGCATCACCAAAACGACCGCCGACGGCACCACCTTCGATATTCGCAACAACACGCTGTACGACTGGAATAACAACGGCAGCCGACTTCAGGCCAGCGACTGGTTTACCAACATCGAGGCGGGCTTCACCCGACCGTTGTTGCAGGGAGCCGGCACGCAATACAACCGCATTGCCGGGCCGATCTCTCTTCAGCAGGCTGCCGGCTCGCCAAACCAAATCGACGGCGTGATCATCTCTCGAATCCGCCACGACATAGCGCTCTCCGACTTTGAAGCGGGCGTGCGCGACATGATGCTCGAACTGGAAGAGGCCTATTGGGAACTGCAGTTCGCCTACCGCGATTTGGAAGCACGCAAGATCGGCCGCGACAGTGCCTTGGAAACTTGGCGCAAGATCAAAGCCCTGAAGCGAGTGAGCACCACGGGCGGCGAGGCGGACAAAGAAGCTCAGGCCCGTTCGCAGTATTTTCAGTTCCGTTCTCAAGTGGAGACGGCTCTGACCTCGCTCTTCCGCGTGGAGAATCGTCTCCGCTATTTGATGGGGCTCACCCCGACCGACAATCGGTTGATCCGGCCTATCGACGAGCCGACCACCGCGCTCGTAAACTTCGACTGGGCAGCGATCCTTTGCGAATCGCTCACACGTCGCACGGAGCTGCGGCAACAGAAGTGGAGCGTGAAACGACGGGAACTGGAGCTGATTGCTGCTCGCAATCACATGCTGCCGCGGCTTGATGCGGTGGGACGCTACCGTTGGCTGGGGGCGGGCGACGATCTGATCGACTCCAGCGGAACCGGCGTGGCCCCTTTCGGGGAAGGCTCCAACGCGTTTGAAGTGCTGACTGGCGGTGATTTCCAAGAATGGGAAATCGGGCTGCAGCTTTCCATACCGATCGGCTTCCGCCAGGCGCTGACCGGCGTTCGCCACCATCAGCTCCTGCTAGCTCGAGAACGAGCCGTGCTGCAGGACCTGGAACTAGAGGTTTCGCACCAATTAAGCGATGCAATTCGCGACGTGGCTCATAATTACGCCTTGGTGCAATCCTACTTTAACGGCCGTGTGGCGGCCGAAGACGAAGTCGAGGCGGTCGAAGCGGTCTTGGACTCGGGTCGTGTAACGCTCGATCTGCTGCTCGATGCCCAGCGTCGCCGGGCTGATGCCGAGTCGCTCTACTATCGCGCACTGGTGGATTACAATCGGGCCATTATGCGAGTACACCTACGCAAGGGGTCGCTATTGGAATACAATGGCGTTTACTTGGCCGAAGGCCCCTGGCCAGGCAAGGCGTATTTCGACGCCCTGCGGCGAGCGCGACAGCGGGATGCGAGCAAGCATCTCGACTACGGTTTCACTCGTCCAGACGTGATCAGCCATGGGGCCCACGATCAGTTTTCGGGGTTGGGCGAACTGCACACGAATGTGCCGACCCCGGCCGATGTTGAGCCAGGCGACGAAGCGACGACACCCGCGGAGAACGGTTTCCATGAAGAAGTGATTCCCCTGCCCGGCGACACCGCGACTTCCCAAGCGACGCCGCGATTGGAGATCACTCCCGACGATTTGGCTCGACTGCCAGTGATCGATGAGAAGCTGGAGCAGGTCCGGTTGGCGTCCCACGCCGAGATCGCAAAGACTAAACAGGTTGTGGCGCCAGTCGTCGAGAATCCGTTTCGACAGGTGGTGCAGAACTGGAGTGAGGCGAGACTGCCCCGATTGCCCGCGGGTCGAAAGCCCGAGAGTGTCCCGAGACCAATATCAACTCCCCAACCCTTGCCCACGGCCGAGCCGATCGGCCAACCGGTGAAACATGCCGATGAATTTGACTCGCATTACACGCCTGTTGAATCTGCTGCAAACCCTGCAGAATGGCAAGGGACAGAACGCTGACAGGTTGGCCAAAGCGTGCGGCATGAGTCGCCGTACGGTGTTTCGCGATCTGGAGACACTCCGCAGTGCGGGTGTGCCGCTGGAGTTCGACAAGCAGTCGCGTCGGTATTTCATCCCCAGCTCGTTCTTTCTGCCGCCGACCAACTTCACCGCCTCCGAGGCGTTGTCGATCATCGCCTTGGCCGGCCAGATGGACGGGCAGCAGCGACTCCCCTTCTGCGAGCCGGCTCGCCAGGCGGCGTTGAAACTCGAAAGCAGTCTGCCCGGCGCTCTCCGGGAGGAGCTTAGGGGGATTACTCACTCGATCCAGATTCGCTTGGGACAGGTGAATCCCTTGCCAGACAAGGATGCCGTCTACCGTCAACTGGTCGAGGCGATTGCCAAGCGGCGTGTCGTGAAGATCACCTACGAGTCGCTCACCGAATGGGATACCATCGTC
>CAXMSB010000343.1:0-8978 GCA_964195615.1 uncultured Granulosicoccus sp.
CGGTTTTACCGCGGCGTATGCCGGCGCGTCGATGCTGTGGCTCGTGGCCAGCGAATACGTCATCACGCCGGTCGATCACGTCAGCTATCCCAACCGCGCGCTCCGCGAAGCGGGGCTGCTCGCCGTTAGCGAGCAGCAGGACGGCGAGCATCTCGACCTTGGCGCCAGCACAGCCTGGGCCATGGCCGACCATCAACTGTCGCACGTCTTTGTGCGCGATTCCGACGCCCGCCAGATCGACCGCGCTCGCGAGGCACTCGCCGCGCAGCCGGGCGTCGCGGAAGTGCTGTCGCGTGAAGAGTTAAGAAAGTACGACGTTGCCCATCCCCGTAGTGGCGACTTGGTCGTTATTTCCAAGCCGAACAGTTGGCAAGCCTACTACTGGTGGTTCGACGACGCCCGCGCGCCCGGTTTCGCCCGCACGGTCGACATCCACCGCAAACCGGGCTACGACCCGGTGGAAATGTTCTGGGATCCGGCAGCCAAAGGTATCCCGCTCGACGCCACGCTGGTCCAGGGATCCCACGGCGCGCCGCCCATCGACCCCACCCAACGGGGCGTGCTCCTCAGCAGCCATCGGGGCGTGTTCGTCGAACAGCCCCTGGCCGACACCGACGTCGCCGACATCGTGCTGCGTCAATTTGGCATCTGACTTGGTCGAGAGTCCAGGGTCGAGAGTCTAGAGCCAGAAGAGGGCAGCGTTTCCTCTGGCCCTGGACCCAGGAGAGCTGCAAAGTCGCTACTTGCCCACACTGTCATTCCGAGGTCCGCCGAGGAATCTCTGTCGTGACGCTGTTTCGCTGGGCAACGGAGATCCCTCGGCGGACCTCGGGATGACAGGTGGCCGACTTTTCAGTCCTCCTGGCTCTCGACCCTTGACTCTCGACTCTACGGCTTGGGCAAACCTTAGCGGCTGAAACGGCTCGACGGGCAATCGCCCAATCGGCGGGCCGATATTCTTTGCGTGCGCCCCAGGTGCCGCAAAATCCCTTCTTCCATCCCACACCGCGTTCCCCACGAGACCAGGCCATGAACCATTCTCAACTCCGATTCGCTAGCTGTTTGGTTGCTCTCGCCTTTGTTCTGACGCTATCACTGCCTGCCAACGCCGCTCGGCCGGTTGTGCCGGGGACCGGGACGTTGATCGAATACATCGGTGACGATTTTGAAGACACCGGCTGGGACTTCAAGCACAACTTTCCCAAGAGCTCTCGCGAACAGGATAGCCGACTTCGCTCGCCGACCGGTCGCTCGATGAACGATCGTTGGATCGAAGGCCCCGAGCGAGGTCAGCCCGACCACATGCAGGTGATACCAACTCCCCCGGGCGGCCTGCCCGGCAGCAACTACGCGCTATTGCTGCGAACTTTGAACTCCGGCATTCCCGGTCGCCATTTGTACGACACCCAGCAAGACGATCTGATTGCCAACAGCATCTCGCGCATCGGCACGATCGCTCCTTCGGAGATTCCCAGCGTCGTGACCCGCGTGTACCTGCCGCCGGCCGATGAGTGGGAAGACCGCTCCGGACCTCATTTTGGATTTCGCATCAGCGCGTCGGCAATGGTTACCGGAGAGGTCGGCGCCGGGTTTTTCGGTTCACGTTCCGAAACCAAGGCCGAGCCCTATTGGCCGGGGATGTGGATTCACTTCCGCAGCAAGACGAGCCGTAAGAACGAAGTCGATTCGGCCTTTATCACCATTCGCGGCGATCGACGCGGTCGCGACGTCCGCTACAAGGAGATTCCCGTCGAGCAGTTCGGCTGGTGGACGCTCGGCATGTCGATGACCGGCGACGGCCAGATTCATTACTACGCCAAGCCCGGCGTGGAAGACCTGACCGCCGCGGACCACGTCACCTCGCAATTCCCCTACAGCTACAGCGCCCAACGATTCCGCACCTTCTTCTTCGACGCCTGCAACCGCGACGACGGCAAGAGCTGGTCGACGCCCTTCGTGATCGACGACCCGCAACTGTTCGTCGTAAACCACTCGCGCGTCGCGTCGGTCGTCAACCGCAAGATCCAACGCGAAGCAAAGCGCAAAGCCCAGCAGGCGAAGAAGAAAAACTCCAAGGTCGCTCGAAAGCCCAAAACCAACAGATAGGCGTCAGTCGCCGGGTGCCACTGTCTGGCTTGCCAGCAGTGCAGCGGAGGGGCAAGCGTTCCACATGTGGAACTGGCCATCGCAGTGGCGTCGCGCACATCCCCGCCTCACTGCTGGCAAGCCAGCAGTGGCACGCGGCGCGGGGAGATAAAGTGTATTTGGGAATTCAGATTTTGGATTTGGGAGTGAAACGGTACGTCGAGTTTCTCCGGCCCTAGACCCTAGACTCTCGTCTCTCAACTCTTGTAGGAGGCGTCTCCGACGGCGATCTTCTCTCGCCAAGGCGATGCGTGCCTCGGTCGATGAAGCCGAGGGGGATTAGTGATTCTACACAACGTTTAACCCAAGAGGGGTTAGACCGCACCATAGCGTGCGATACTACCAAAACAGCCCAACGGCAAGCTCTGCCCAAATAGCGGCAAGTCCGGAAAAGACGGCCACAGCGATAGCTGCCCGCTGTGATGCGCGGCGAGCATGCCTTGCAGCAATGGCATAGGTCATTCCTGCGCCAACGAGAAGGGCAGAGGCGGCAAGAAAGTCACCAAGACTCCAAGACACCTCATTCGTGAACTGCATTGCAACCAGCGGTACCAGCAAGAGTAGCCCAGTCGCGAGTGCAATGACGGAAGCCGACTTGCGCAGGGAAGTATTTGTCATTGAACTGCCTGGGTTCGAAATGAGATGATGGTCGTTGTAAGGATACGCTTGCCGCTGGTGCCAACCGTGACCTGCCCCCACGGTAGAAACCAGTGTTTATTATAGTGTTGGGTGGCCTCCAGACCAGCTCCGCTCACTCCCGAAGCCCTTGGTGGTATGCATTGCCGTTTGTGCGTCCTAACTGGCCAGTAGACTAAAACTTCTTCAGTATGCATCCTGATTCTAGCGATTGGCCGCTAGCCAGATCAACTGCATCGGTGTGGCGATTGGAGCTCAGCAACCGGGCCTTGCGTATCTGCGTCGGAGTGAAACTCCGAAGCATTGGAGTGGTACACTCGGCTGCTTGCCAGAGTTCTGTGCTAATCGCAAGAACTGGCCTCGCTCACCTCAGGCGGGTTGAACACGAAACCGCGGCTTTGGCTGAAAAACTCGCGCGGGTTGTCGTAGACAACGCGGCGGATCAGTTCGTGGCTGTGGCCGCGGCGGCGCATTTCCAGGATGAAGTCGGGCACGGCCGTCGGTTTGGAAGGACCCCAATCGCCGGCGGAGTTCACCAAGAGCCGCTCGGGGCCGACCATCTCGACGATGTCGGCCGCGCGGGCCGGCGTGCATTTGCTCACCGGGTACAGCGTCATCCCCGCCCAAAAACCCTCGTCCAACACGTAACGCACGGTGTGCTCCTCGACGTGGTCGACCAACACCCGCGAACGATCGACCCGGCTGTCGTCGGTCAGCATGTCGAGAATCATTCGCGTCCCCTGGTACTTGTCTTCCAGGTGGGGCGTGTGAATGAGAATCTGCTCGTCGGTTTTCATGGCCAGGTCGACGTGCTCGAGAAACACAATCGCTTCGTTGTGTGTGTTTTTGTTGAGCCCGATCTCGCCGATCCCCAGCACGCCCGGACGATCCAGGAATTCAGGGATCATGGCGATCACCTCGCGCGAGAGGGCCACGTTCTCGGCCTCTTTGGCGTTGATGCAGAGCCAAGTGAAATGCTGGATGCCGTAGCTGGCGGCGCGGCTCGACTCGAATGTCGTGAGCTGCTCAAAATAATCGCGGAAGCCGTCGACGGTACCCCGATCATAGCCGGCCCAAAACGCGGGTTCACTGACCGCGACGCAACCCATCTTAGCCAAGGTTTCGTAGTCGTCGGTGGTGCGCGACACCATGTGAATGTGCGGATCGATGTAAAACACTTTGGCGGTTCCTGCTGCAGGATAACAAAGTTTGCTTAGCGGGCGATCTTGAACGTTTCGCGCCAGCGCTGGTCGTAATCTCGGCTGAAGAGCAGTTGCACGCGCTCGGCGCGGCCGGGCTCGTCTTCGAGCAACAACGCAATCGCTGCCCGCAGTTGTTTCAGCCGCGGCGCGTCGGCGACGTCGCCGGCCGCGCGCTCGATGCGGTCGAGCGCCGCGGCGATTTCCAGGATCCTCGCCCGCGCGGGCAAGTACTCGCGGTCCAACGCCGCTTCGCTCGTTGTTTCGGTATTCACGTGGGAGACCTCCGTGGGGGGACCAGAACTCTGCTATCACTGCGGGCAGGGCGCGCCCCGGATCTTGCCGCTTGTACCAGTTTTGCCGGGTTCCGGCGGCATGGCAAGCGCGACGGACCGACGGGTCGCCTGAAATGCCGCATTCAGCACGACTTTTGCCGTATTGGGCCGATTTCGCAGCCTAGGGTTTCAGTGATACGGCTTGTTTTGTAGAGTCCCCCTTCGATTGTCGGCTTTACCTTCGAAACTCGACCGAGAGTCGTCTTCGCCGCAACCGTATTTCTCTCAGACAGGTTCCAGAGCTGTGACCGCTCCTTTAAAGACCACCTTTGAAATACTGAGCACCAGTCGCAATGATGCGGCGGCGCAAGTTCTCATCGATGCGATGCAAAGCAGCGACGCGACGGTCTACGAAAGTGTGCTAAAAGCCCTGGTAGCGCGCCGCAGTCGGACCGGACACGCCTCGCTCGTCAACCGCTGGCACCTGCTCTCCGCCGAGCATCGCGAATTAGTCCGCGAAGGTCGTGGGAAGATAACGGCCGCGTTGCGCGACGGTGTCCTCTCCGACGACAGCCAGACGTTCCAGAACGCCTGTGAAATCGTAGAATCGCTCGGCGAATTCGACCTGGTTGCCACGCTGGTCACGCTGTCGGAAAACAAAAAGCACAAACACTCCGCTTCGGCAACCAAGCTGGTCGCACACTTGGCATATCTCTTGAGCGAAATGATCCACGGGCGTCGCGACAAGAAGGATCGTCGCAACTCGACCGTGATTCGCCGCCGCGTGCTCGAAAGCCTCGAAAAAAGCGTCTCGCGATTCCGGAAACACCAGCGGTCGGAATTGATCGAGGCTTTCGTCGTGCTGGGCGGCTCTTCCTCCGGTTTGCTGCGGTCAATTATCGAAGACTCGACCCATGCCTGCCACTTGGCCGTCGTCGACGCATTGTCCACGAGCAACAGTACCGCCGTGGTTGAACTGCTGCTCGGCTTCCTGCAATCGGATCAGGCTTCGCTGGCTTCCCTCAAGATCATCAGCAAGCGCGCCGACAAAGTGTTCTTGCATCACTTGCTACGGTTCGTCGGCAACGACCCGCCCGCGAAGATGAAGGTAAACCTGGCTCGCATCCGTGGCTTCGCTTGGCTGAGTGCCGACGGATGGAATGTCGAACAGCTCGACGAAGCCGATCAGGAGCGATACGCGGCGCTGGTTTCGACATCTGGACTGAAACCGAAGCAACAGCTCACATTGCTGGAATACCTGCTGAAGAAGGGCCAACCCGCAGGACGTGCCGCGGCCTGCAGAGCGCTGGCGAGCGTGCAGGGAGACGTCCCCGGCGAAGTGTTTCTCGAAGCCCTGGACGACACCGACCCACGAGTTCAAGCCGCTGCCACGCGCCAGCTCCGCGATCGCCGGGTGAATGGCGCGATGGGCCTGTTGCTGAAGCTCATCGACAGCCCGCATGAGGAGGTCCGCGACGCCGCCCGCGAATCGCTGGATAAGTTCTCCATGGAAAACTACCTCTCGCAATTCGACGCACTCAACGACGACACCCGCCGATCGAACGGCAAGCTGGTCGCGAAGGTCGACAAAGATTTCGACAGCAAGCTCGCCAAAGAGCTCGCCTCTCCCTCTCGCAAGGTCTTTCTGCGAGCGATCGAAATTGCTGAATTGACCAATCACGTAATGCCGATGGCCGACGCCCTGATCGAGCGACTTCAAGATGACGACCACCTGGTCCGCGCCGCCGCGGCCGAGACCCTGCAGCTCTGCCCGACCGCCAAAGTACAACAGGCGTTGCAACAGGCGGCAAACGACCAGAGCCCGACCGTGAAGAACGCCGCAACCATCGCCTTGGCCACTTTTGCCGGCCTGCAACTGGGACCGACCAGCCCCGCGGAGAGTCGACCATGAACGCGAGCTTCACCGCCTTCACCTTGCTGGCGCAGAAATCCCGGTGGCAACACATGGGCGACGGTTTGTATCGCTCGGGGCCTCGCGCGGAACTGAGCGATCTGTGGCCGCTGTTGATTGTGCTGGCCGTCATTGGCGTCGCAACCGCCCTCGGCGTACTGATCTACAAACGTCGCGACTACAGTCTTCCTTGCGACAATCCACACAAGCTATTTCGGCAATTGTGCGCCGCCCACAAACTGAGTTTCACCAATCAGCGGCTGCTGCTCCGCTTGGCCACGGCGTTGGCGATGCCTCAGCCGGCCACGCTATTCGTGACGCCCTCGGCCTTCGCCTCCAACGACCTGCCCCCGCAATTTCGCAAACAAGCCCAGCGAATCGAAGCCCTGGGGCAGCGGTTGTTCTGACGCGGGGTGGCAATTCCGCAATTGCAGGTCGATGAATGGGTGAGTCCTAGGAAAACTCGCCGTCGGAGACGCCTCCCACAGCCCCTTCTCTGGCGTGTCCGAGGCGCCCCTGGCGCTTATCGATAATTGGGTCCAGATGTCACTGACGTGCTAACACAGGCGCTTTCTCAACCTTTTTCTGGTACAGAACCTCCGACTGGCTAGAATGGCAGGTATTCTGACGTCGATTGAGCGGATGTTTCCGTGTCGACGAGAAAGACGCCTGAACCATGAAAAACATCTGCTTCCGTTTGCTGGTCATCTTGCTGGTCGTCGTTTCTGTTGCGGGTTCTTCGTTGCATCGCGATTGCCTGGCCGTGGAAACCATTTCGTCCGTTTGGGAAGTGGTCGACGTTGGCGCGGGCATGAAACCGGCGCTCGACATCGACGACTCCGACAACATCCACGTGATGGCATTCACTTCCTCCAGTAGTGATGTGCTCTACGACTCGGCATCAAGCATCAACGGCCCATGGAATCTACAGAGCGTTGCCAGCGGTAATTTCTACGCTCCCGGCGACCTGGTCGTCGACCCGAACGGCACCGCGCACATGGCCTTCCACAACCATGTCGATGGTGGCAACCCCAATCATGTCACCGTCAGCTCCACGGGCACGGTCGGAGATCTTCCGATCGTTTCTCCGGGCCACAACGGCTGGGACAACGCCCTGGCTGTCGACAGTACCGGTGTGGTCCATCAGTCCAGCATCAATCCCTACGGATTCGGCGCGGCAGACGGCCTCGAGTACGGCAAGTTCAACGGTTCCGACTGGCCCGGCTACGCCTCCATCGTTGGCACGGGCCAAGTCATGTATGGTTTCAACACGGGCCTCGACACCGATAGCAGCAACTACGCACACATGGTCTACAGCCGGGCGACGGCCGCTACGGGAATTGGCGACCTCAACTACGTGCAAGATACTGCCGGAGGTTTTTTGATCTCCACGATCGTCGACAACGGCATCAGTCGCTTCGCCAGTCTCGTCGTCGATACCCAAGATCGCCCGCATGTCGCTTGGCTCGAAGTCGAAGTCGATCCGAACGATACAGCCACCGGCAGCGTGATGTACGGCTTACTGGACGGCGGCTCATGGGTTTTTGAAACGGTCGATCCCTCGATCGCCAATCTCAACATCGCCTCGGGGCGGAAGCAAGTGTCGCTCGTTCTCGACGACAACGATCAACCGCGGGTCGCCTATGGTGAGCAGCGTTCGATCAACTACGCCACCAAAACGGGCGGAGTTTGGAACTCCATGACTCTGGCTTCCTCGGACACGGACCTCTACAACGGCCTCGTGATACTGCGGCTGAACTCTCTGGAGCAGCCCACGATCGCATTTTTCAATGCCTCGAACCTGGTGCGCCTGGCCACGATCGATCTGCCCGGCGACTTCGACGGAGACGGCGACGTGGACGGACACGACCTGCTCAAATGGCAACGGGGCGAGTCGCCCCTGCCGCTAAGTCAGTCGGACCTCGACGATTGGCAAACGAACTACGGCACCACCATCCCCCTCTCGGCAACCACAACCGCCGTGCCCGAACCGTCCACAGCAATCGCAGCCCTGCTCGCGATGCTGGCCACCCTCCTCCGCCGACCCCTCTACCCTTCTCTCAGCCCCAACGGGGCGGTCCCAAGTTAGCCCGGGGCAACGCCCTGGGTTTTCGGGAACGTAATGAGTCGATAGCCCCAACCGGGGCGGCGCTAATCCCACGCGTACCGCTCGTCGATATCGATCCCGTGTCGCTGGCACAACCCACGAAACTCATCCTGAAACGACATGCGTCGATGGTGTTCTTCCTGCTCGGCGATGTACCGTTTAACCTGTTCGAGGTTCGACTCGCTCACCGAAAAAATGCCGTAACCGGCCTGCCAGTGAAAATCATCGAACTCGGGGCCTTGCGTCTTGATCCACTTCGAGGTCTCGGTCTTCGATTCCTGGACCACGTCCATGATCGCATGTTTTCGAGACAGCAGTGCGAGGATGTGGACGTGATCCTCGACGCCGCCAATGAGAATCGAGGGGCAGTCGAGGTTCTTTAGGATCGTTGCATTGTAGGCGTAGAGTTCCGTGCGAAGGTTTGGGTCCTTCAGCCAGGCTTTGCGATTCTTAGTGCTGCAGACAAGATGTACGATTACCTTTGCTAAGGATTGCGGCATGTGGCTGCCTCCATTAGGGCCGCCCCTTTGGGGCTATCGTTATGGTGTGGGCTCGTTACCCAGGGCCTTGCCCTTATAGTTCATCACGTAGTCCCACGGAAACACAAGCGACTGCTGCGGAGGCCCTGCCCCAAGCCGCAGCAGGAGTCGCTTGTTCGCGAATTTCGTGCCAATGTGGGTGACATGCTGAGATGTTTTTTCCAT
>CAXMSB010000344.1:0-2014 GCA_964195615.1 uncultured Granulosicoccus sp.
ATTCACCGGCATGCTGCCCAAGGGTGTCTCGCCCGAGCAGGCTACACTCAATTGCATCGAGGGCTGGAAGAGGATCATCGGGCACGCCGAAGACAAGGGGGTAACTCTCGGCTGCGCCAAATTTGCCCTTTCTTAGTTGCCTGAGCTGGCTTTGTGAGGTCGGATTTGTTTCACTTCTTCCAGAGTAAATCAGTTTCCCTGGGATGAATCACGGAGGGTGTCATGGTAGCAACTCAAGAAGTGGTCACGAAGGCGACGGGCAACGAACGGAAGTACCGAAGTCCTAACCGGGTTCTGGCCCGCTCATTTCGGCTGGCGCGGGATAAATGGAAGCAGAAGTACATGGACACGCGGGCTGCTTTGAAACGCGCTCGACAGCTCGCCACCGAGCGAGGCGACTCGCGCGATCGTTGGCGTGCCGAATGGGAGGCCGCGATGGTGCAGGCTCGCGAGGCCGAAACGCTGGCACAAGAACGTCTCCAAGAGCTGGAACAACTGCGGGCTCGTGAGCTGGACGTAAAAAAAACGCTCCTCACTGACGCTAGCTAATGATCTCGATGCGGACAGGACAACGCCAGCACGCGGTTCGACACCGGTGGCGATTATCGAAGTCTGTCAGCGGTTAGTTGTCCAAGCTGGCGTGGCGATGCGTGCCGTGCCGCGCGTGTTCATGATCCTCTACCACAAACTGGACGCGACGACCGTGATCCCCGCAGCCAGCTCGGTTCGCTGGTGGTTGCAGCGACTCGGTTTGTACGCCCTACGAGAGCCGCTGCCGAGAGCGGGCGATTGGGCCTTGCTGATCGATCATTCGGTGCAGATCGGCACGGTGAAAGTGTGTGTGATTCTGGGAGTTCGCTTGTGTGACATGCCGTACCCAGGGCGTGCTTTGCGTTATGAGGACATGCACGTCATTGCCGTGATTCCGGTCGAACAATCCACCGGCGAGATCGTTGACGCTCAGTTGGAACAAGCCACGCTACGGATCGGAATTCCCCGGCAAATCGTCAGCGATGGCGGCAGTGACGTGAAGAAGGGTGCCGCGTTATTCGCCGGGCGTCATCCCGAAACAGCCGTGACTTACGACGCCGCACACCACGGAGCAATCGTGCTCAAGCGACGTTTCGAAGACGACCCACCATGGTCGGAATACATCGGCCGTCTGAGTCAAGTCAAATCAAGTATTCGGCAAACGACCGACGCTTTTCTGGCTTCGCCGGGCCTGCGACCGAAAGCACGTTATATGAATCTCGAGTCGTTGCTGAAATGGAGTCGCCGGATTTTGGATCTGTTGGATCGGGATGCGAGTGGCAACCGCACCAGCAGTCGTGGCAGCCAGCGTGCCGATTTGCGTTACGGTTGGTTACGCGATTATCGTACATCGATCGAGAAATGGTCACGTTGGGAAGCGACGGTGCGGGCGAGTGTGTCGTATGTGCGAACGCGTGGCCTGTCGGCCGACAGCGAGTCAGGGCTGCACGCACATCTATCGGAGCTTCCGCCGGAGTTGTATGACGAGGCGCTGGCGACGGAACTAGCAACCTTCGTGCGCGACTCGAGCATGGCGGCAGGACCGGGCGAATGTTTAGTCGGCAGCACGGAGGTGCTGGAGTCGTTGTTCGGAAAGTGGAAGACGTTGGAGCGTCAGGAGTCGCAGAGCGGTATCACCGGATTGATATTGAGCCTCGGTGCATTGCTTGGAGCCTGGCCATCCTCACGCATCCAAGCCGCTTTAGAAGCAACGCCCGTGAAGCACGTAGTTCGTTGGTGCCAGCAGAACCTTCCGTCGAGCGTCCAATCCCAGCGTCGTATCGCCTTCTCGGGACAGAAGACGTAAACAATACCCGAACGATCACACTGCCCCACCTACACCAACTTTGGCGCGGCCAAGGTGTAGTGTCGCTAAGGGCCAGTGATAATATGCCGATTTCAAGGATTTTTCAGTTGCTAGCTACCAAGAGCCGCCACGTTTAGCCCTCAATCGTAGTTGACGTGCTCCCAACTTCCATGCTCA
>CAXMSB010000345.1:0-22536 GCA_964195615.1 uncultured Granulosicoccus sp.
AGGTGCTCCGTTGATGACTGCTTGCCGTTCGACTTTTTGCTTCGCGTCGCTTGCTGCGGCATTACTGTTGAGTATGTGGATTTCCGTCGCGGGCGCCGTGGAGCCGATCGACGTGGGCTTCCTTTGGCACATGCACCAGCCGACTTATATTCCCGGCCAGACCGTCACGCAGACCGACGCCTCGGGGACGTTTTCTTTTAGTGTTGCCGACGTGCATAACCAGCGTTTCGGGCCGTACACAAGCTGGCCGAAAGACGCGATCCAGTCGGGGCTGTCGCTGGGGAATCTTGGCGCGCAGGTATCGTTTTCCGGCTCGCTGATCGAAAACCTTAACGATCTCGAAGCGGCTGGCGTCAACGGGGGGATGTGGAACAACTGGGAGTCGTCGTACCAGCAGGCGGCCCAGTGGAACACGGCCGAGAACAATCCACGACTTGATTTGGTCAACTTTGGTTTCAACCATCCGCTGATGCCGTTGTTGGATGAGCGCGACCTCCGCATGCAGATCCGTTTGCAGAAAGAGATTCACACGCAGACCTGGGGCCCGAGTGTTCCGTTCTCCAAGGGTATCTTTCCGCCGGAAACCGCGTTTTCCAGCCGAATTATTCCGGCACTTGTGGCTGAGGGAATCGAGTGGACCATCGTCGACAGCATCCACATGGAGCGGGCGACGATCGGCTATCCCCACACCAACGGATCGAATCTCTACGCGCCCAACCGGGCCGACCAGATCAACCCCGACATCGGGGCCAGCGGCGGACAGTGGGTACAGCTCAACAATCTGTGGGCGCCGAGCAAGGTGGCGGCGCCATTCGCCTACCGTCCGCACAACGTGCAGCATGTCGACCCAGACACCGGGGCGATTAGCAAGATCGTCGCCGTGCCGGCCGCCCGTTACGAAGGCAACGAGGATGGCCGCGGCGGGTTCGGGGCCCTTCAATACGAATCCGTGATGGAGCAGTATCGGCAATTCAACACGGATCCAGCCCATCCAATGTACGTGCTGCTGCACCACGACGGCGATAATTTCGGCGGCGGGTCGGACTCCTACTATCACAGCAATTTCCAGGACATGGTGAACTGGGCGTCGGGCAATGCCAACTACAATGTGTCGACGATCCAGGATCATCTCGATCAATATCCCGTTGCCGTCGACGACGTGATCCACGTCGAGAACGGTTCCTGGGCGGGGGCGGACAATGGCGATCCGGAGTTCAAGAAGTGGCTTGGTGATCCCGACGCGGGCGGTTGGAGTCCCGACCGGAATTCCTGGGCCGTGCTGACCGCCGCCAAGAATCGGGTCTTTACCGCCGACGACATCACCCCGGTTGCCAACCTGCAAAACGTGCTCAACGGCACGGGCACCTCGACCGAGCGGGCGTGGAAGCACCTGCTCACGGCCGAGTCGTCGGACTATTGGTATTGGGACGGCACCGAGGTGTGGGACAGCAATGTGACCCGCGGCAGCAACTTGGCCGTGGCAGAGGCCGATCAGGTGATCGCGTCGTTTGGTGGCGCCGAGTCGACCCCGCCGACGGTTTTTGTGCCCCAGCGCGAGTCGTACAACCCGGGCGGAGCCGAGTGGGGCCCCGGCAACGAGCCGAGTGATTTTGAGATCTGGACTTATGCTTACGACGTCAGCGGGCTGTCGGACGTGACGCTGAAGTGGCGAGTGGACGGCGACGGCGCGAATCCGCTGTCGTCGACCGACAACGAAACCTACGCGGGCGGCGCAGAAGTTGGCAGTTGGAACGACCTCGCGATGGCCTCGAGCGACGTCGCCCCGCCGGCGAACATTTTGGCGCCGACGTACCGCGCTCCGCGATTCGGCGCGACCATCTCGGGACAAGAGGACGTGTTGATCGACTACTATGTCCAGGCCGTCGACGGCAACGGCAACGTCGCTCGCTCCGACATTCAGCATGTTTACGTGGGGGCCGACACAACGCCCGGCGGCGACGTGGTGACCATCGGCCCCGATCCGGCCTTGGCGGGCCAACCGGTTACCATTATTTACGACCCGTCGGGCGGCGCGCTCTCCAACGCGGCCGAGGTCTTTCTGCATTACGGTTCTGACGATTGGAATACGGTGGTTTCGCCCGATGCGCTGATGAACTGGAATGCGACGGAGCAGTACTGGGACATTACCGTGCCCGTCAATTCGTCAGCCGCGCAATTGGATATTGTCTTCAACGACGGAGCAGGTGTCTGGGACAACAACAACAGCCAGGACTGGCACTTCGACGTGACCGGGGCCGAGCCGCCGGCTGGATTTGTGATGGACGGGCAGCTTGATGCGGGTGCGGTCGAGATCGCCACGGGCGGCGGGCTGCACCTCTACATGGCCCGAGAAGGCGACACGCTGTATCTGGCCACCGACGACGCCGGCGAGGGGAACGATCATTTCATCTATCTCGCTTTGCAGCCGGGAGCTTTGACCGATGCGAACTGGGACAAGGATGGTCAGATCGCCGCTTGGAGCGCCTTCATGGCGGACGAAAACGACAATGATTATGAAGCGTGGTTCGACGCGGAGGGTTCCAGCGAGGCGGCAACGGCGGCGTGCTTGAAGGCATGATCAATCTGGTTGAAGAGTTTGGCTCGCTGCCGACGGAAATCTATGTTGCGGTTGGCATCTACGCCACGAGCAACGGCGGCTTGCTGAATTCGGCTCTCCAACTGCCCGGTTCAACCAACAGCGATGGCAACATCGACGGCGTGGAGTACATGCTGGTTCAGCTTATCACCTCACAAGCGGGCGATTTCGACGAGGATGGCGACGTCGATGGAGCGGATTTCTTGAAGTGGCAACGGGGCGAATCGCCTCTGCCGCTCAGCGCCTCGGATCTCGCCGATTGGCAAGCGAACTACGGCACGGTCGCCCCGCTCGCGGCGAGCTCGGCCGGGGTGCCCGAACCGGCGACCTGCGTCGGGCTGCTACTGGGGATGATGGCTGCGCTACTGCGCCGCACCGATCCTGCGCGATGCACTTTCCGTTAGGCGGCTGATTCTGGTACCGTAGAACCCTCTGCCGACGTCTGCTAACTCGCACGATCTAACGAAGGTACTTCAACATGGATGGATTGCCCATTACCAGCACCGTGGGCGTGCTGGCTGCGCTGTGCGGGATCTGTGCGTTTTTCTTCTGGCTGGAGAAGCGCACGGGATGGCGGTTGTTCCAGTACTTGCCGCCGCTGATCTTCATCTACTTGGCGCCGGTCGTGTTGTCGAACACGGGCGTGTTGCCGACGAAGTCGCCCGTGTACGACACGATGGGTAGCCTGGTGCTGCCGATGATGTTGGTGCTGCTGCTGTTGAAGGTGAACGTCGGCGGCGCGATCCGCGTGTTGGGGCGGGGCATCGGGGTGATGTTGTTTGGGACGTTGGGCGTGATGGTCGGAGCGCCAATCGGGTTGCTGCTGGTCAAACATTGGCTTGAGCCGGAAGCCTGGAAGGCGTTTGGGATGTTGGCCGGTAGCTGGATCGGCGGCACCGGGAACATGGCGGCAGTCGGCAGGATGATTGACGCCGGCGGAACCGAATTCGGTTTGGCCGTGATTGGCGATTCGACGATTTATCTCTTGTGGCTGCCCATTCTGCTCGGCTCGAAGAAGATTGCCGATCGATTTGCCGACTACATGGGCGTGGCGCCCGATCGGCTCGCGCGGATGGAAGCCGCCGCCGCGGCTGAGCAGACGGAGACTCGGGCCCCCACGACGCCAGACTTTTTATACTTGCTGTGCATCGCGTTGATGGCGACGTGGCTTGCCGACGTCGTCGCCCCGTGGCTTCCGGTCGTCGACCCGTACCTGAGCAGCGACACCTGGCGGATGCTGCTGATCACTACGCTTGGGATTGGCCTGTCCTTCACGCGTTGCAGCAAGATTCCAGGCAGCCAGGAACTTGGGATGGCGTTGGTGTACCTTTTCGTCGCACGGATGGGCGCCTTGGCCGAGTTGAATCGCGCGGCCGCTCAGGCGTTGCCTTTCCTGGCGGGCGCGACCGTCTGGATTCTGATCCATGGTGCGTTCTGCCTGCTCGGGGCCAAGCTGCTGAAGGTCGACGTCCACACGGCCGCCATCGCCAGCGCGGCGAACATCGGCGGTGTGGCATCGGCATCGATTGTGGCCTCGCACCATCAACGCAGCTTGGTGCCGGCGGGCATCCTCATGGCGCTGTTGGGCTACGCGATCGGAAATTTTGCCGCTTACGCGACGGCTTTGCTCTGCCGACTGGTCGCCTAGTGGTACAGCGCTAAGTCTCTGCCCTCACAGGACAAGAAAGTCCACGAATAACACGAATTGCACGAATGAAATTGTGGCAGCGAACGATTCCTCAAGCCGTAATCAGCGGTTGACTATTCCGGGCACGCGACGACGAACAGAAACATCTCCTATTCGTGCTATTCGTGTCATTCGTGGACCCAAACCGGCCGAGTAACTTAACGCCGTGGTACTGGACACGGCTATTGCCGCAATCGCTTGCCGAACGCGAAGGAGGCGACCCGTTTCGGGTCGTAGTCGTCATGCTCGGGGTTAAGACTGCTGATCTCGACCACCGGCATCTCTGCCTGTAGGAATCGATCGTCGCCCAGATAGAGCGCCGTATGACGGATCTTTCCGTTGGTGCCCAAGAAGTAGAGCGTATCACCCCGCCGCAAGCCGGACCGGTGCCAGCGGGTCGCCGTCAGCTGCCCCAATAGGAACTGTTGATTGGAGTCGCGCGGAATGTGAACGCCGGTCGTGGCGAAGGCGACCTGTACCAATCCCGAGCAATCGATACCGGCGGAGGTCTTGCCGCCCCACAGATAGGGCGTCTTCAACAGCTGGCGACCGCTGGCGATGGCCCGATCGATCTCGGCCTCAGGAATTTTCGTCGGGTCGCAAGAGGCCCGAGGCAACTCAACGACTTCGCCAGTCGGCAGCGCGCACACTACGACATTGCCTTCGCCGGGAAGACGTTTTAACTGCGCCCCGGCCGGGATGACCAGCCCCGTGTCGAGCCGATGTTCAGCGATCATGCGCACGCTCGATTCGGTGGGGTAGTGCGAGAAAGCTGCCGCGTCGACCCGATGCACGTCGGCGGCCGCGACATATCCCAGGTAACCCTCCCCGCTATGCACCAGCAAGTGGTCGTCCTCTTTCCGCAGCAGGTACAGCGGCTCGCCGAGCAGGCAGTCGGTCACGACGCCGCGCGGCTCGTTGGGTTGATCGTAGCTGAGCGTGTGCGTTGTTTTGACCAGGCCGAAAGCCTCTGTGCCGAGGCTCGCCGCGGGCAGCGTTGTGAGTTGATCGTCCAGGTCGTCGAACCCCAGGTGACCCAGGTAGCTTACGATCGCTTTGCGCGTTTCGGGAAACTCGACGTAGCCGCTCAGCCGCACTCGGCCCTTGTCGGTCGCTTCCGCCGAGACGTCGAAGGCGAACAGCCGCGTATCATTGCCCAGCTTCAGCCGAAAGAAGTCGACGTATTGCGGCAGGCGCTCCACACGACCGACGAGATCGGGCTCAACCTGCCGAGCGAGCCGTACGAGTGCGATCTCCTGACGCGGCGGCGCTGACGTACTCGATTGAGCTTGGGCGAGCGTTGCCAAGCCGACCATCAACAGGGCTGCCACACTGGATCGAATCATGCTGTTGTTCTCCGGTATTGATCGACACGGGATTCACTGTGCGGGGGCGTGGAAATCAGCCTCGTATTCTGCCGCGACGGCCATTATCCGCACGATGTGCCGAGTAGGCAACCAGTCGTTGCCCCAGAAACATGTGTCGAGCGCCCTACTTGCTCGTGATGTAGTAGTTGTTGATGATGTCGTGCTCCAGGGTTTCCACTCGCACGTCGGCAAAACCGGCGTCGGTGAGCATCTCGACGGCCAGTTCTTCGCCCCAGACCGCTCCCAGGCCTTCACCTTCCTGGGCCAGCGAGACCGTCATGCAGTGCATCGTCGAAATCGCGTAGAGGAACGTACCAATCGGATGGTCGAGGTTCTTTTCCACGTGGCTCGACGCGCGGATGTCTTGCATCAGGAAGGTGCCGCCCCGACGTACGGTCGCGTAGACCTGATCGAGCACCGTGGCGGGATCCTTCTGATCGTGAATCACGTCGAACGCCGTCACCAAGTCGTAAGCCTCGGGTTCGTTCATCTGGGTGATATCGCGCGCCTGAAAGCGGATGTTGGTGAGGCCCAGCTTATCCGCCTCAGCTTGAGCGGCTTCGATTGCGTCGTCACACAGGTCGTAGCCGACGAAGCGGCTATTTGGAAAAGCCGCAGCCAGCGCGCAGGCGGCTTTGCCTGATCCGCAGCCGATGTCTAACACGTCGATTCCCTGCTGAAGTTGGTCGCGCAGACCCGGTGCGAGCGGCAGGATGTGTTGCGTCAGCGCCGCGACAACCGTCTGCGCGCTTTCGGCGGCCATCACTTCGTGAAAGCGATGAAAACATTCGTAGTGGACGCCCCCGCCGTTGTGGAATTTGTCTACCACCTGCGACTCGACATGCCCAAGGACACTGGTCCACTGATGCGTGACAGCGATGTTCTCCGGCGAAAACTCGCGAGTGAGCCAGCGGGCGTGTTCGTCAGGCAGATGATACGTCTTGGTCTCCGCGTCGTAACGCACGATGCGGCCGGTGACCATGCCGCCGAGCCATTCCCTCACGTAGCGTTCGTCGAGTTCGGCCTGATCGGCAATCTGCTGGCTGGACGAGGGCGGCAGCGTCGCTATCGTGTCGAACAACCCGGTGCGGTGACCGATCGAGATCATCATCGAGAGCGCCGCTTCGTTGAGCATCCCGACCAGGCGCTCGGAGAAGGCGTCGCTCAGATTCTGATCGAACTCGGTGGTGGCGGCAGTGGCGGTGGCAGTCATGCGATAATCTCCTGAAATACAAGGTTGCTCGGTGAGGCAGAAGTCGATCTGCTTGCCGAAACTATATCGTCGCATTGGCCGCCAGAACAGTTTACTACCGGTCAACTTCACCTTGACTTGTGGTAAACTTATGGACAATACAAGGGCAAAGCACGACCGGAGAAGATCAGTGATGAGCGAAGATATCACCGACAAATCGGCACGCCAGCTATTCGGCGACGGACAGACGGCCACCAAGACCCGCGAGAAGCTGCTCGATTGCGCCACCGATCTGTTTTACACCTACGGCATCCACGCGGTGGGGCTCGACCGGATATTGAAGGACGTTGGCGTCACCAAGACGACGTTCTACAACCATTTTGAAAGCAAGGACCAGCTTACCTGCGAAGTGCTGCGACGGCGGCACCAATGGGAAACGGAGTGGTTTTTGAACGCGATTGACAAGGTCAGCAAGGGCGAGCCGCGGGCGACTCTGCTAGCGGTTTTCGACGTGCTGCACAATTGGTTCACGGCCGCCGATTTTCGCGGCTGCCAGTTCATCAACGCGGCAGCGGAATTCCCCTCCGCCAACGACCCGGTGCATCAAGAGGCGGCCCGACACAAAGCCGACATGCGCAAGCTAATGTGCGAGATGGCCACGGCCGCGGGCGCGACCGATCCCGAAGACCTCGGCAGCAAGATTTCGTTGCTCGTGGAGGGAGCGATCACCCCTCGCCAAGTCACCGGCGACGACCAAGCCGCAGCCGCGGCACGGCAGGTCGCCGAGTTGCTGGTTGATTCGGCTCTCGGCGGCGATTGATTCTCGCGATGTCTTCGCTAGTTGAACACGTCCAAATACGCCTGCGTGCCAAATCAAGATTCATCCGGCAGGCTCGCGAATCCGTGCCGCCCAAGCAGCGGCCGAGAGTCGCAGCACTAGTCCCAACAGGAAGATCGCCGCGAAGTGGTCGACGCGGCAGCCGGCCCACATTCGGGGCGTGAATTTTTCGCTGGCCCAGTCGAACAGTAGACCGCCGGCCAGGGTGCTCAGGGCGTACACCAATTCCAGCCAGGCAAACCACGCGGCGGCGTACGACGTGTACTGCCCTTTGGGAGTGAGCGAGAGCATCAGTTTCGGCATGGCCGTGTTGACCCCGGCATAGGCGATCCACAGAACATAGGCCCCGATGATCCACCACCAATGTGTGGGCGTGGCGATCAAGAAGAAAAGCAAGCTCAGCGATACCAGTACTTGCGAAACTACCAACACCGGCACACCGCCCCAGCGATCAATCGTCTGGCCGACTCGCGGCATGATCAGCGACTGGGTGCCTTCCGCGGTACTCTTCAGAGCCATCCGCCCCGCGTAGGAGATGTCGAGCACGAGCATCTGAAAGAGAAACGATGCCGAGCCGGTGATGCCGTTGGCCAAGGAGAACCATCCGCCGTAGGCCAGGAAGCGGCGATACCCACGGTCGGCAAAAGGGGCAAAGATTTCACGCCAGCGTTGGCGACGATCGACCGTTGTCGCTTCATTCTGCCATGATGCGGCCGGTGCTCGGGCAAGAGGCCAGACGGCGAGAGCCAGTAGCAGAGCGCCCACCACGGCACACACCGCGTAGCCACGCCAGATCATGTCGCCCTGCTCCAACGCTTTGCAGCGGCCGCGCCACCACCAGGAGCCGCTGCCGCCAGCCAACATGCCCGCCACCTGAAAGGCATTCAACAACGCCCCACGCCGGCCGATGAATCGGCCACGAATGGCGTCGGGCACGACGTTGCCAATCCACGACCAGAGCGCCACCAATCCCAGGAACTCAAGCAGGTGGTAGAGCGTCCACATCGCTATCAGCACCGCGAGGGACAACTGCGGGCTGGGCAGTATGCCGGGCGCCGAGACAACCGGCAGCAGCAACAAGACGATCGCCGCGGCGAAAAACATCCGCACGCAAAACACTTGGCGTCGTCCGATCATGTCGATCAAGATCGGCGTACCCAGTCGCACCACGCCCACCAACCGGGGCGTTGCCAGAATCAGGCTGACGGCAAGTCCGGCAGCGCCGAACGTGCCCGCCAGATAGACGATCAACGACGAACTCACCAGCCCGTTGCCCAATCCCCAACACGCGCCGTTGCGGTAGAAAGCCTGAATCGCGCGCCTACGTTGGGACTGGCCGTCGGCCATGGGTGTTAACGTAGGGTTTGGCTCGCCAGGCCGCAAGCGGAGTCAGTCGATTGGCTCTAGCAGTGTGTTGAGGCTCGACTGTAGCGAGGTGGATTTCTGAAGAGTCCACCAATCGAGAAAATCGCGGCTGGCTTCGACCACGGCGTCATGTTCCGCGATGATGCGTTGGGCCAAGTTGGCGGCCCGCTGCCCGGGCGGCAGGTCGGCGAGCCAACTCTGAAACATCACCTGGGCCGTCGCGTGGTCGTTCAATCGGCCCAGCCGTTCTTGAAGCTCCTCGACCACGGGATAGACTTCACCACGCATTTCTGGTGGGAAGACCCCATGAAATAGCTCGATCGAGTAACGCAAGCGTTTCCCCGCGATGCGCAGTTCGTGGAGTTGAGTGATCGCCGGCTGAGGAATGCTGGCGAGTTGAAACAGGGGCTGGGCGGCGGCTTGAAGCGCGCCGCGCCCGAACCGTGCGATGCTTGTCGGGTGATGATCGCGGTCTCCACGGCCCAGACTTTTCAACGTGCGTCGGACCGCCTTTTTTAGCTTGCCAGAGCGTGAATCCTCGGCGACGGTCACCAAGGCCTCTTGAGCGCGAATTCGCTGTGAGATCAACGGGGCGACCACGTCGTCGAGATCTTCCTCCGCCGGCGACTGCCCTTCGAAGCGGGCCAGCAGGACGTCGGCATCCCGTGCGGGCCCAGCGGCTTTGCGAATCCGCCGCAGTAGTTTCTTGAGCGACTTTGGTTTGCCGCTCATCAATGGGCGAAACGCCTCGACGGCCGCCGTCGCTCGGCGACAACCGGTGCGAAGTTGGTGGACGTGCTCGACATCCTGCTGATATTGATAAGCCGCCAGCGGCAACATTCGTTTGACTTTCGCCACGCGCGCAGCCAGGGCCAGCCGGGCCACTTCCGCCGCGGGCGCGTCGGTCGAGGGAATTTCGATCCACTTGCTTCTCATCAGCGCCAGCTTAACTGGAGAATGTCGTCGAGGCAACTTTTGATGTTTTTCCCGACAGGAGAACTGCAAAGTGAAGAAAGTGTCATCCTGAGGTCCGCCGAAGGATCTCCTTGGCCCTAGCAATCTGCCTCGCGACGGAGATTCCTCGGCGGACCTCGGAATGACAGCAAGTGCAAGCATCGACTCTGCAGTCCTCCTGCACCGCCCAACGAGAGACTGACCGATTACTTTCGCTGGTCAGTTTCCACCGGGGTCGAGTTCCTGCCCAGATACCGCTGCGCCTGGCATGAATGGCACGTGCAGCCGCAATAGGTCGAGTAAGCCAAGGGACGCGGCGGGCAGTATTTGCAGTTCACGCGGCAACCCGAGTAGCAGTGGTACGCGGGCGCGCAGCCGCCCACAAGCAAGAGAATCATCACTACGAATACGCGCAGGTGCGCTGTTGAGCTTCTCATCTTAAGCCCCTGGATCGCGGGATCAGTTTGGCTGGATTGTTGGCGGGTTTCTTGGCGGGCGGGTGAGTATCTAGCTCTGGTTTGTCGATACTGGCGGCAGAGGTTCTAGCTCGGGAAGCGGCGTTGGAAGCGTTTCTGGCGATGGTTCGCTGAAGCCACCGACCACTCGTTCCAACTCGGCTAGAGTCTGTCGCAGGGAAGCTTCCAGACGGCGGAAGTTGACTTCGTAACGCAGCAGTTCTCGCCAGTTGTCGATCAGTTGCAGGAAATCGACTTCACCGACGTTGTAGGCCTGACGCGAGACCTCCAATGTCTGCCGCGCCTTGGGGAGGATGTCTTCTCGCAGCAGCAGTAGCAGTTCTTCCTGGCTCCGCGCTTGGGCGAACAGATCGGTCACTTCTTCCAGTGCCGCGTCGCGCAGCGCGTCGTACTCACGCGTGGTCGCCACGACCTGGGCTTCCGCGGAGCGGATCGAGCTATCCAACCGTTTTCGGTAAATCGGCAGATTCACTCCGGCGCTCAACAGCACCGCGTCGCGACCGTTGGCGACCGGACTGATCCCGTTCTCGGCCACGTCGATCCACGAGAGCCCGAGCGTCACGTCGGGTCTGTAGTCGAGTCGTGCCAGACTGACTGCCCGGCGATCGCGTCGGATCGCGGCTAACTGGGCGTGTAGTTCCGGTCGGGCGGTTACCGCTTGATGCTGCAGCAGATCTAAATCGTGAGGGACTTCTTCTTGGGCCAGATCGTCCAGCGCGGCAACTTCGGTCTGAGGCGCAATGTGAAGCAGCCTCGCCAGTCGAGCCCGGCCACTTTCGAGTTGCTGTCGACGCCGGATCAGCTCGTTTTCGACGTTGGAAACCTCCAAATCGGCCCGCAGCACGTCCTGCTGGCTCGCTTCGCCAGACTTGTATCTCGCATTGGCGACCTCGCGAATCTCGACGAGCAGCCTCTGGTCGGCCAGGGTGACGGAGATCGCTTGCTGAATAAAATAGAGTTCGTAGTACGCCCGCTTGACCTTGGCGATGGTAGCCAGTTCGACCGCGGCAAGTTGGGCACGCGCTATGTTGGTCCGCTCCTCGGCCACACACGCCCGTGTTTTGAGTTTTCCAAACGCCAGGAACTTTTGGTTTGCGGTGACGATCAGTTCCTGCTGCCCCGCGGCCGTTTGAACCGGCTCTGGCTGGGCGGTCACCCGCAGCGTCGGATCAGGCAGGCTCGCGGCAACTGGCACCTGATGCGCAAGGGCTTCCATCTTCTTGCGGGCCGCTTGAATCTCGGGATTCTGCGTCAAGGCGACCTGGATGTACTGCTCAACAGGATGGGGGCCAGCCAGGTCTTCGAAGACGGGAGCGGTTGCCACAACCGCCGTGTGCGGCGCGCACCAGGCCGCCTGCGCGGCGCGAGAGACCCGAGCGTACTCAGGATCGCGAACCTGGCGCGCGGTTCTGCAGCCCGCCACGAGCAGGGCGGCTGCAGTCACGCATAAAAGTGTTACTCGGATGGCCATCCGTGGCCCCTCTCGGCAGGCTGTGGGTACACAACAACGCCCTGTTTATCGGCACAATCCTGTTTTCTCGAACATATCGTACGACCGGAACTCTAGTTAAAACCGGTACGGAAGGTCGGCCTGTCCCAGTTGTTCCGATTAGGCAAACCTCAGTAACGTCTATTGCTTCAGTGAGAGCAGCATCCCGATGAGCATCCGGACGAGGTGGCGTTGGCCCTCGGCGAATCATCCGAGGGTGCATAAGTTGAGTACGTGGGTGACGAATACGAAGCAGAAGCGGCCGGTTGCACTACCTCCGCTGATTGAGTGGGAACAGCATTCGATTGCGGCTCCACGGACGCATAGGATGTTTTGGACGGTTGCGGTGAGGCGTAGGAGAAGGCCGACTTGTTGCTACGGCATCCCGGCATCACAGACACGCCAAGAACGGAAAACAGAACAAAACACAATCCTTTTGATAACATGATCTTTCTCCCTTAAAATCCATTTCCTGGAGCATGAGCGCACCGTGCGCGCTCGTCGATCGACAGATTTCAGTTCAGAGTCGGCCTGGGCAACTCGATGCCGCTTAGTACGTCGAGCTACCCAGACCTCAATCAGCCGCGCCTCTTATCAACGGACCTTCTTCCTGGCATCCAGCGAGGCTGTGTAAAGCTCGTCAACTGCCCTCAGGTACTTTTGGGGATCGGCGGCGATCTTCTTCTTGAAAGGTGGACAGCAGACGTAGACCGTCTGCCCGTCGACAATCGTCCATTTCGGATTCTTGGGAAGATCGTGCTTCATAACGGGGCAGATGCGCTGCGCCTTGGCGGCGTTGACATGAATGGTCGCCCAGTGCTCCGGCTTGATCTTGCTTTTCAAGCAGCTTTTGCAGCACAGAAACACCGTCTCTTCGCCGATCTGAACTTTGATCGGCGCGCCCATCGAACCGAGCTTCTGGCCCGAGATGGGGCAGATTTCTTGGACGGCGATTCGCAATTGATCGCGCCGCTGTTGCTCGCGAGCGCGGTCCGTGGACGTCTGCCCAATCGCAACCTGGGCGGCACTCGCAATCACAGCAATCACAACAGTCATTCTCATAAACTTCATCTCAATTCTCCTTTCAAGAAAGTAACGCGGCAAATCCATTGCCATTCAATCTCCAATTCAAACTGCGGGCGACGCGGTCGATTCGATCGTTCCTTCCAGTCGATCAGTCTGTTCCTCGTCCGCCCAGTATTCGTCTTGCAATCCCGCACGCATTTTGAGCTCTACGTAGGCACAATACAGCGTCGGCACAATAAAAGTGGTAAAGGGTTCAATGAGCATGCCGCCGAAGATCGGCAGGGCCATCGCCCGTGCGACGTCCGCTCCGCGGCCGGTCGACAGCAACACGGGCACCAGGGCTGCCAGCGTCGTGATCGTAGTCATCATGCAAGGGCGAATGCGTTTCAGGCCGGCTTCGTAGATCGCGCTGCGAACGTCTTCGACGCTGCGAATCGTGCGGCGTTTGAGCGTCTCTCGCATGTAGGTTGCCATGACGATGCCGTCGTCGGCTGCCAAGCCGAACAGGGCAATAAAACCGACCCACATCGCGGTGTTCATTTCGACGCCCATCACGGCCACGGTAATCATGCCGCCGGCGGCAGCGACCGGGATGCCGGAAAACACCACGAGCGAAATCGGGAAATTGCGGAAGTGAAAATAATGTAGGAGCAAGTTGATCAGAACGACCAAGGGGATGATCCACAGCAAACGCTGGTTCGCTTCGATCTGATTCTGGAACGATCCAACTGCTTGCAGCTCAAAATTGCCCTCGGGAAATTTCAACTCGCCGCTCTTCCGAGCAGAACGCAACGAGCTCATCACGGCTTCCACCGTCTCCAAGTCTCCCGCGGCTCCCACGGGAGAAAACGCCACGTGAGCCACCAGGCGAGCGTCTTCGCTGTTGATCGCGCCGGGCCCCCAGGTCATTTCGACCTGTGCCAACCGCTCTAGCGGCACGACCTCGCCGGTGGGCGTGACGACCGACACCTTGTGCAACTCGTCGAGTTGCTCGCGGAGGTTGCGTTGGTAGCGAATCTGGATTGGATAGCGCTCGCGACCTTCGACGGTCGTCGTTACGTCGACGCCGCCCAATCCGGCCGCGACGAGCTGGTTCACCGTCTTGGTCGTCATGCCGTAGCGGGCCGATTCTTCGCGATCGACGTCAAACTCGTAGTATGGCTTCCCCATCACGATGTCCGGATTGACCGTGCGGGAATCAACGTAGGGATGCGCTCTGAGTCGCTCGGCAACGGCGAGGGCCGCCTCGCCGAGGCCCCCCAGGCTGTCGCCAAAGATTCGCACAGCCATCGACGCCTTGATTCCGCTCTGCAACATCACCACGCGGCCTTCGATTGGTTGCAGGGCCGATGCGGGTGTGATGCCCGGCAGCGTGGCGACGGCGTTGATCTTGTTCCAGATATTCCGCTCGGTCACCCCTTCGCGCCACTGCTCCCGCGGTTTTAGCATCACGTAGGTTTCAATCATGCCTGCCGGAGCGGGGTCGAGCGCCGATTCCACGCGGCCGATTTTCCCCAGCACGTCCGCCACCTCGGGTATCGCTTTGATCAGCACGTTCTGGGTCTGCAGCACTTCCATCGCCTGCGAGAAACTGGCCGCCGGGTACAGGCTGGGCATGTAGAACCAACTGCCTTCGTCCAGCGCGATCCAGTCGTCGGTCTTGAGGCCCGTGAAGACGTGCTTGGCGTCGACGTACCCCGGCACGTCGTTCAAGTCGGCGCCAAGCATCGAGAATACTCCCTCGACAGGTTGCATCACCGTGGGCAAACCAATCCAAGCACCTAGACCCAGCACGAGAATCATCGCGGGAAACGACAGCATCAGCACTTTTCGTCGTAGGGCCAGTCGCAACCGACCTGCGTATAACCACAACACAAACCGGCTGACGGGGTTTTCATCCATCGGCCGTATCTTCTCTCGCGTTAGCCACCAGCCAACGAAACAACCGATCGCGCCAACCACGGCCGTGATCAGAAAGAGACTGAGCGACGTCGCGCGCCGGATACTCTCGCCCCACACGAAGTAACACAGCCCGGCGCTCAAACCGGCCAATGCGAGTCCTGCGATTGTGCCTGTCCACTTACGACTGCGAGACGACCGCAGAAACACGCGGCACAGCATCGGCACAACGGTCACCGCCACGATCAGACTGGATGCCAGAGCAAAGGTCTTGGTCCAGGCCAGCGGCGAGAAGAGCCGATGGTCGCGGCCAGTCAGGAAAAACACGGGCAGGAAGCTAACGATCGTCGTCGTCACCGCCGTGAGCACCGCGGGCACGACCTCGCTTGCCGAGCGGCTAATGACCTGCAGCCGTTGCTTCTCGCCGCCGGGCGACTCCGATGCCTCCCATCCGGCGAGCCCTCCATAGATGTTTTCCAGCACGATGATTCCCATGTCGACCATCGTGCCGATGGCAATCGCGATTCCGGCAAGCGACATGATGTTGGCATCCACGCCAAACACGTTCATGGCGATGAACGCCATCAGCACCGCCATCGGTAGCGTGATGGCGATGACGATACTAGCGCGAACGTGCAGCAGAAACAGAACCATCACGGCAATTGTGATCGCGATTTCGTGCTGCAGAGCGCGAGACAGTGTGGCAACCGTTTCGCTGATCAATTCGGTGCGATCATAGACGCCGTGGATCTTGATGCCGTCTAGCTCCGACTCCAGGGCGACGATCTTCTTCTTGACTCGGTTGATCACGTCACCGGGGTTCTCGCCGTAGCGCATCACGACCACGCCGCCGACCGCCTCCTGGCCGTTGTAGTCGAGAGCGCCGCGGCGAAAAGCGGGGCCCGTTTGCACTTGGGCAAGGTCGCGCACGCGGACCGGCACTCCCTCGCGAGAGAGAACCACCGTGTTTTCAATCTGCTCAAGCGTCTCGGCTTCGGTCTTCCCCGACCCAATAAACCCCATGCCGCGGACGATGAACTCCATGCCGCTCGTCTCGACCGTCTTGGCGCCCACTTCGACGTTCGCCTCTCGAACCGCCGTGATCACTTTGCCAAGCGGGATGTTGTGGTAGCGCAACGCGTCGGGGTCGACCTCGACCTGGTATTGCCGCACGTAACCACCGATCGACGCCACCTCGGCCACGCCGTCGACCGACTGCAGCGAGTACTTGATGAAAAAGTCCTGCTTGGAGCGGAGCTCGGCCAGGTTCATCCCCGGCGGCGGCTGGAGCACGTAGTAGTAGATTTGCCCCAGGGCGGTCGCGTCCGGGCCCAGCCTTGGGGTCACGCCCTCGGGCAACGTTCCCGCAACCGTAGTCAGTTGTTCCGACACCCGTGATCGGGCCCAATAGAAATCGACGCCGTCGCCAAACGTCACCTGCACGAAGCTGAAACCGAACATGCTCTTGCCGCGCACGCTCGTCGAGCCGGGCACGGCCTGCAAGGCCACCGACAGGGGATAGGTAATCTGATCCTCAATGTCTTTGGGCGAACGGCCCAGCCACTCGGTGAGCACAATCACCTGGTTCTCACCCACGTTGGGAATCGCGTCGAGCGGCACCTTTTTCATCGAGTGCCAGCCGTAAGCCACGACCAATATCATGCCAATCAGCACGATCAACCGTTCACGAAGGCAGAAGTCCAGCAGTCGACGGATCATGGCGCTGCCTCCTGATCGAGTATCTCGAGATACTTGGCCGGCTCGGCTAGCAGTTTCTTTCGGCATCCTTCGCAGCAGAGAAACACGGGGCGACCTTCGACCATGACTTTGATGGGCGGGCCCATCGATCCCAGGGGCTGATTCGTCACGGGGCAAACCTTCTGCTGCTCGGCGAGCCGTTGGTCTTCGAGAGAGATCGCTTCCACGACCACTTGGGGCGTGCCGATCGGCGGCAGGTCGTCTGCGGCGAATTCGATTTCTGCCTCAGGCGTTGCCTTCGTCGGATCGATCAGCGACGGATTGCCGGCCAGTTGCATCTGCGAATCGATCAAGAAGTTCCCGGAAACGGCAACCTGCTCCCCCTCCTGCAACCCTTCGAGCACGACAATCTGGTCGTCGCTACGCGGGCCAAGCACGACGCGGCGAATCTCGAACCGGCCCGGTTCTGTTTCCACGTAGATCACGCTGTCGCTGCCGGCCATCAACACGGCCTGACGGGGCACGACCAGCACTTTTCCCTGCGAACTTGGTTCGCTCGTAAATCCGTACTGAGCGGCAGGCACCAGATCGACGCCACAGAGACGACACTTGCCTGGCGACGACTCCACAACGTGCGGATGCCGGGGGCTGATCCATTTGTTGGCCAGCTCGGGGTCGTAGATCTCGCCCGACGAATCGCCGCCGGCAAGTGGTACTTGGACCGACGCCTTCGCGTAGTCGCCGATGCGGAGCAGCCCCCCGTCGTTGGGAATGACGACGCGAACGCCGACCGTCCGTTTTGTGGGATCAACCATCGGGTCGACGAAGGCGACGCGACCAGCGAACTTTCGGCCTGGTAGCGACTGCACTTCCGCTTCCACTTTTTGTCCGTAATGGATGGCCGCGGCGTCTTCGGGAAACAATTCCAGCATGAGCCAGACGGTCGACAGGTCCGCCAGTTCGAAGATTGCCTGGCCTTCTTTCACGTACTGGCCTTCCGTGGCGTACAACTTGATAACGGTGCCGCTGATAGGCGCCAGAAGATCCAAACGGCTGTTTGCCTCGTCGGCGGCTTCGAGCTGCTCGATTTGCTGGCGGGTCATGCCGAGTTCGATCAGCCGCTGCTTCGTGCTCTCGTACATTTCACGGTTCGACTGCGCGACTCTCTGCAAGCTCGTCGACTGGCTCTCGTCTCGCGCCTTCTTGGCCAGCAACAACTCGACTTGCCCGGAATAGAGCCGTGGGGAATAGACCAGTGCGAGGTGATCTCCCCTCTCAACGACCACACCCGTGTAATCGGCATACAGGCGATCGAGCCGCCCATCGACGTAGGCCGAGATGGTCTTTAGCGAACCTTCGTCGTAGTTGAGTTCACCGACCGCGCGGATGTTGCGAGTTAGTGCCGCGGACTTCACGGCCACCGTGCTGATGTTCGCCACTCGGCGCGCCGCCGGGTCGATCTGTACGGACTGCGAGTCGGACGATCCGCCGCCCGACGTTGCCGGCACCAGCGGCATCTCGCAAACAGGACACCGCCCGGGGCCGATTTGCGGCGGCGTACAGAGCATCGGGCAGATGTACGTTCGGGTGTCGGCGCTGACCGATTCAGCCTGATCGCTGCCGGCACCGCCGCCAGAAGAAATCCAACCAAGCTTCTGGACCACGCCGAGGCCAATGATCAATGCCGCTCCTGCCGCCAGCAGCAGCAAGGGCTGTACAAAGAGCTTGATCCACCAACGGCGAGATTCGTTTTTTCCGCCGGCAACAGCACCTTTGTCTGGCTGCGGCTTGTTTGTCTCCACGGCGTCGGACTCAGCCGGAGCTTTTTCCTTTTTTTCGTTCATGACGACTCTCTCTGAATGAAAATGCCTACCTCGATCTCTTCAAGAACTGGTGCAATGTCCTGTGGGAATTCCAACGTCAAATATTTGTCATCCTGAGAGCCTGCCCTGAGGCCCTCGAAGGGTCTGCCGAAGGATCTCCGTGGCCCCGCCAAACCGAATCGCGACGGAGATTCCTCGGCGGACCTCGGAATGACATCTAAAGCAAGAATCGACTGGCGTGCGCGCAGCGACTACAAGCAGTGCGCGCAGCTAGCACGGATATCCGGGCGCGCATGGGCGCTGTAAGAAGTGGTTCAGATCGTGAACCGGCAGAGAGTTGCGCAGCGATCAAGGGCAGTTAAGACATCTGCCCCGGCAGACACGTTCGAGTGGCGCCGCGTCGCAGAAAGTTGATAGACAGTTGCAAACGAAGTCGCCGCGAGGGAGTCGGCTACAATCCGCTCGGGCGAGCTGTTCTCGACAGGCGGAGCGGTCGGTTCTGCCGGGACATTGTTCTCACCGCATCGGCAGTTGTCGCCGCACGGGCAACACGAATTTCCGGCAGCCTTCGAGTCGCCTTTTGAGCAACAGCAGCCGCTCGTTTTGTCGGTGGAGCAGCAACCGGCTTCCGCTTTGACGGTTGAGCAGCAGTTGGGAGTCGTTTCTATCTCGTGAGAGCAAGTAACAACACTATCGCAACCGCACGCCACGGCTGGCAGACCCTGCAACGGGATTGCCACGGCAGCGAGCCAGACAAACGTGCGGGCGGCGATGTGTTGAGTGATCCACATGAAGTGAGTTTCCGTTGCCTGTCGCGACCGTGCCGGAAAGAATCGGTGGGCGGGACTTGTCGCGGGAGCGTCCAAAAATGCTGGTTCGAGGTCAAGGTCAATTCGCGCAGAGCTTCTGTGCTTGCGGCTCTTGGGGTCTCCAGTACTATTATACCCCATCAGCAGGAAGAAGATCGGCTCTGGAGGAGCAAAATCGTGAGGGTGAAGGGCTCAAACTCCTAAGAATAAGCTAAATTGCAGAAAAAAACAACCGCCCGAGGGGGGCGGTTGTTCTGGAAACCTGCATTCTGTGCAAGCTGCATGTGGCGGTTTAGTGTGGACGACGCCGACCACAGCCGAACAGGCTGGCCACCCCGATGCCTCAGGGCATAACGCAACTCGGCTTGCGTACCAGCGAGATGTAATCCCAATGATTCTCGGCCACCTCAATTCCGCTCCGCCCTGCCCCAACAATCGCGGTTCCGCTCGCTTCGCAGAGGAGTTTTGCGAGCAACACCGCCTCCCGCAGCCTGTCAGCCAACGAGTTGCTCCACGATCTGGCCGCCGTCGACCAGCTTAATCGGCCGGCCGATGCGACTCATGTTCTCGCGGTCGGCGTCGATGCCCAGGGTGTGGTAGACGGTGCGAAACAAGTCTTCGACCGTCACGGGGCGGTCAACCACTTGGGTGCCGGCGGCATTGGTGCTGCCAATGACCTGACCACCGCGCACTCCCCCGCCAGCAACTACGGCATTAAAAGCGCGCGGGAAGTGGTCGCGACCGGCGCGAGGATTGATACGGGGCGTACGGCCAAACTCGCCCATCCACACCACGAGCGTATCCTCCAACATGCCGCGCGATTGAAGATCGGCAACAAGCGCTGCCATCGGTTGGTCGATCTGGCCGGCCAAGCCGGCGGTTCGCTCGAAGTTATCCTGATGCGTATCCCAACCGTTGGAGACGATCTCCACGAAGGTGACGCCCTGTTCCACCAGCCGCCGGGCCAACAGGCAACCGGCCGCGAAGTTGCCGGGGCCATAAGCGTCGCGGGCGCTCTGCGGCTCGCCGCTCACGTCGAACGCTTCCATCTGCGGGCTGAGAATCATCTCGGAGGCTTGCCGCAAGAGTTGGCGATGGTCGGCGACGATCTCTGCACCGGCATCTTGCGCGAAACCAGCTTGCATGGAATCGAGCAGTTTCAGACGGCGTTGATATCGGTCTTCCGAAGTCTGCAGCTTGGTATTCTCCGGCGGGCGAGTCGCGTTGCGTAGCACGAGTGGATCGTACCGAACTCCCAAGAATCCGCCGCCGCCGGCGTTGGCCACGCGATTGCCGATGCGGACGTAACTTGGCAATTCAGCGGCCGCGTCGCCGATCTGCTGCGCCACGTTGGCGCCCAGGTTGGGAAACTTCACGCCGCCCAGCGGCAGATAGCCGTGGTGCAAGAAGTAGGTCGCCCGTTGGTGGTTGCCCTCCTTGCTGGTCATCGACCGGATGATGGCCAGTTGGTCCATCACCTTCGCACAGTGGGGCATGTGCTCGGCGATCTGGATGCCGGCCACGTTGGTGCCGATCGCCTTGGTCTCGCCGCCGTTTTCGTGATCGGTGAGCGGGCTAAAGGTCTCGAATTGCGACGGGCCGCCTTGCATCCACAGCAAGATGCAGGCCATCCCGCGCGAGCGCAGATCGTCGGCCGAAGCGCTGAGCACGTCGGTCCAGTTCGCGGCGCCCGTCGCCAGACCAAGGGCCGAGACCTGCCGCAGAAAATCGCGTCGGCCGACGAGTTGGCCTCGTCGCATCGCGAGTGTCGTGTGATGTCGGAGTCGTTGGGACATGGCTCTTTCTTCTCGCTATCAGCGGCGATGCTGGAATTCGGCGGAGTTCAACAGGGCCCACTGCAAGTCTTCAAACGCCCGGGCCCGATTGCCAACCAACTGGCGGTGGGCGACCGCCTGGGCGATTTCCTCATCGCTCGGCTGGCGACACAGCCATCGCAAATACAATTCCACGACCAACTGCTCGTCGTCGCTCACCTCTTGAAGCAGTCGCTGGAGCTGGCTCGACCTGCGTGAGACGATCAATTTGTTCACCTGTGGCGAATTCATCAACGCCAACACTTGTGGGATCGACGCGCCGATTTCCTCTCGGGCGATGCTCGGGTCGAAGCCGAACACCTCGCCAAACTGCTGGCGAGCACGGAAGCGTTGCCCAGGCCTGAAGACCCTCTGCTCGCCGGTTCGCGAGGGTTCTTCTTCCACTTCCAGGGCCGTGTGAATGGCGTTCAACAGTTGATCGCTTCTCAAGCGTTGCGGCACATTGGCGGTGAACGGCGTATCCACGGGGCCACGACGAGGACGCGAAGAGCGCCCGTACGCCTCGGTCTGGCAGATGGTCCTCAAGAGCCACTTGATGTCGTGGCCGCTCTCGCGGAACTTTCGCGTGAGTAGTTTCACCGCGGTCGGCGCGGTTGGCTCGCGATCGGGGCCGATGTCGTCGACCGGCTCATAAAATCCTTCGCCCACCAGCTCCGACCAGAGGCGATTGACCATGGCCGTGGCGAACCAGGGGCTGCCGGTGAGCCACCCGGCCAACTGCTGGCGTCGCTCGCGGTCGGTGGTTCCCAGCGGCAGGCTGTCGCCCGTGAGAAAAAACCGCGGCTGCATCTTCGTGCCCTTCGCGTCGGGGTCCTTGAGGTCGGGCATGAAGTGCTCGCTCTGTGGGCGATTGCTGTTATCGTTGGGCCTTCGTTTTCCCGGTCTGTCGTTGCCGATGACCGTGAAACTGCGTTTGGTGACTTCTCGCACCGGCCTCACGCCAACGCGTGGAAAGAAGGCGGCCAACTCGTGGAACTGCTCGCGACGCCAACTGTCGTAGGGATGGTCGTGGCACTGAGCGCATTGAATCTGAATGCCGAGAAAAATGCGCGACACCTCAGCGGCCGTTTCCTCGGTGCGCCCATCCTGCGCCATGACGATCGCGGTATTGCCGTTCTCGAGCACGTCGCCGCGGGTGGTGATAAACGCCCCGGCGATCCGATCCCAGGGAGTATTTTTGTTGAACAGCTTCGTGAGATCGGCTTCCATCGCCGGCTTGGAGATGCGAGACCGCTCGTCCAAGGCTCGATAGAACACCACGTCTCGCCAGTAACGGGCCCAATTCTGACCGTAAGCGGCACGGTCGAGCAACTCGTTCACCACTTGCTGTCGTTTCTGGTCAGACTCGTCGAGTACGAATGCGATCGTCTCTTCAGGAGTCGGCACGTCGCCAACCAGATCAAGCCAGACGCGCCGCAGGAAGACTTCGTCGCTCGCCGGAGGCGCCAGCTCGGTCTCTTCGCCAAAAACCTCCGCGGCCAG
>CAXMSB010000346.1:0-1639 GCA_964195615.1 uncultured Granulosicoccus sp.
ATCGAACCAGCCTGAGATTTGATGCCAGAATCCCGGGAAGCGGGCCGCCTATCGCGTCGCGTCCGGCCGGATTCAGTTCGTGTTGGACGCGCCGGCCCGACTATCCCCAATCGGGCAGCCCGGGGACGTTCGGCCCTACAAAACAACGGGTTGGCCACATAGTGTTGACAAAGGCGACTATCGCGTGGGCCGTTCGCGCCCAGTGGTCGCCACAAAGAAGGAGGCATTCCGTGGTCACGCAGGCCGAATCGTATCCAGCCCGCCTAGACATCGATTACCCAGAGAAGCTCGACCGCTTCACGACATTCTTCCGGTTGATCTGGATCATCCCGATCGCCATCATCGCGTCGATACTTTCGGCAACTGCCAGCTCGACCACGACCGTGATTACGAACGCAGGCGATAAGGTGTCTGAGGTGGCGACGTCGGGCGGGGGGATTGTCGCCGGACTCTTTGTTGCGACGATGCTGATGATCGTCTTCCGGCAACGTTACCCGCGCTGGTGGTTCGATTTCGCGCGCGAGTTTTCGCGTTTCGAAACCCGAGTTGGTGCCTATTTGGCCCTGCTCACCGATCAGTACCCATCGACCGTTGATGAGCAGTCGGTTCATCTCGAGATCGACTACCCCGACGTCGAACAAGACCTCAATCGCTGGCTGCCGTTGGTGAAATGGCTGCTGGCCATCCCCCACTACATAGTCCTTGCTGTGTTGGCCGTCGTCGCGATCTTCGCCGTCATCATTGCCTGGTTCGCCATCTTGTTCACCGAGCGTTATCCACGTGGGCTATTCGACTTCGTCGTGGGAGTTTCCAGATGGGGATGGCGGGTGCAGGCCTACGCGTTCTTGCTGGTCACCGATCGATACCCGCCCTTCAGCCTCCAGTAGGCTGCGCCGGCCACGTCGCAAGAGGGGAACACAATGAAGGCGATCGTCCAAAGCAAGTACGGGTCACCCGCCGAAGCCCTGGAACTCAAGGAAGTCGACAAACCGGCAGTCAATGACGACGAGGTGCTGGTAGCGGTTCAGGCGGCCGGCGTCCACATAGGCGACTGGCTCGTGACGAGCGGCCTGCCTTATCTCATCCGTCTCATGGGATTCGGGCTGCTGAAACCAAAGAACAGTGCCGCGGGAACCGAGGTGGCAGGGCGGGTTGAGGCGGTCGGCAAGAATGTGACGCAGTTTCAACTCGGAGATGAGGTCTTTGGATGGTGCAAGGGCGCCTTCGCCGAGTACGCGTCTGTTTCCGAAGAGGCGCTGGCACTGAAGCCCGCCAACGTCTCGTTTGAGCAAGCCTCGGCAGCGCTCATCTCTGCCTTTACCGCCCTCCAGGCTCTTCGAGATAAGGGCGACATACGGTCCGGACAGAGGGTCTTGATCATTGGTGCGTCGGGAGGCGTTGGCACCTTCGCCGTACAAATGGCCAAATCGTACGGGGCAGAAGTAACCGGCGTGTGCAGTACGAGAAACGTCGACATGGTCCGATCAATAGGCGCCGACCACGTCATTGACTACACGCAAGAGAGCATCGCCCAGAGCGGGCAGCGCTATGACCTGATTGTCGACACCGCCGGGAACCGTTCATTGTCAGAGATCAGACGAGCACTCACCCCCAAGGGGACCTACGTAATCGTCGGCGG
>CAXMSB010000347.1:0-2290 GCA_964195615.1 uncultured Granulosicoccus sp.
GAGGGTCTGAATTACCCGGTTGTTCAACCCCTCTCCTAACGTCTCCCCTCGGCGGAGACGGACTTCGAACCTGCGTCTGGAAACTATGCACGGTTTTTTCGCTGAACGAAATCCTCGACGCAGCCCTTTGAGCTAGACAATGTCGAATTGCCCCGTCTGTCATATTGAAGTCGATGAGTCGTCGCTTGCCGCCGGCAAGTGCGGCCAATGCGGAGCGCCGCTGCGCGATGCGCCGCCACGGACCGTGGAGGACGTGACGCAGACGATCGACCTGCCCGCCGACGAACCGCCGAACGTGGGTGAGAAGACCGTCGACATGTCGCAGGGCGAGCAGACCGTGGTTCAGCCGCCTGACAATCCGTTGATCCGAAAAGAGGGCGAAGCGCCCGAGGGCGAACCGGAAGTCGAGGCTGGCGGTCGAGGCAAGGCGGCCACGGTTTCCTTTGGCCCCGAGCAGACGATCGATTTCCAGGGCCCGGTCTCCGGCGACGACACCGACAGCCTGGTCACTGCCAATTGGCAGGCGAACGTCGCCGACAACGTGAAAGATTCCAACAGCACGATCCGGCAGAAGGAAACGATCTCGACCACGTACGTCACGAAGGCCTCGTTGGTGGTTAAGTCGCGGCAGTTTCGCACCGGTTCCGCCAGTGGGCAGCCGGTCACCTCTCCCGATGATGCACCCGACTACGAACTGCTGAACGTCATCGGCGAGGGCGGCATGGGCGTGGTTTATGCCGCGAAACAGTCGTCCATCGCCCGCACCGTGGCGGTGAAGATGCTCAAGCAGACCGACGCGCAGTCGGACGACCAACGCGAGAAGTTCATCTCCGAGGCGGTGGTCACCGGCGAGCTCGATCATCCGAACATCGTACCGATCTACGACCTGGGTTCCAACGACGCTGGCGCGCTCTTCTATTCGATGAAACGGGTCAAGGGGACGCCTTGGAACGACGTCGTCAAGGAAAAGTCGCTCGATGAGAACCTGAGTATCTTGTTGCGTGTGGCCGACGCGGTGGCGTTCGCCCATGCCAACGGCGTGGTGCATCGCGATCTGAAGCCCGAGAATACGATGCTCGGCGACTACGGTGAGGTGCTGGTGATGGACTGGGGCCTGGCACGGATTAGCCCTGAGTTTCCCAACGCCGATTCGGTGAGCCAATCGGATGTAATGGGGGGCACGCCGGCGTACATGGCGCCGGAAATGGCGACCGGTCCGATCGAGAAAGTGACGATCGCCAGCGACATCTATCTCCTGGGCGCGATTCTCTTCGAGGTGATCGAAGGCCGCACGCCGCACACTGGCAGCACCGTCATGGCTTGCCTCTTCGCGGCGGCGAAAAACAAAATTCGGCCCTCCGAGGACTCGGGCGAACTGATGGAAGTCGCCCTGAAGGCGATGGCCACCGAACCCGAGAACCGCTACCAGTCGGTGCAAGAGTTCCAGGCGGCGATTCGTCAGTATCAATCGCATTCCGAGAGCATCGTGCTGACCGACAGCGCAGCCCAGAATCTGGCGGCGGCGCGGGAGTCGAACGACTACGAGCTATTCAGCCGCGCGATGTATGGTTTTCAGGAAGCGCTCGCGATGTGGTCGGGCAATCGACGCGCCGAGAGTTTGCTTTCCGAGTCGCAGCTGGCCTACGCCCAATCGGCATTGGGACACGGCGATTTTGACCTCGGCATCTCGCTGCTCGACGCCGACGACGCCGAGCATGCTGAAGCGATTGCGCTGCTCCAGGCGGGACGCCAGGAACGCGAATCGCGACAGCGCCGACTCAAAATCCTCAAGGGCATGGTCGCGGCGCTGGTGTTGGCGGTGGTTGTGATCGTCGGCGTGGCCTACGTGGCTGTTCGCAGCCAGCGCGACGTGGCCGTTACCCAGCGCGACCGAGCTCAGAAGGCGGAAGCCGAAGCGCTGAAAAACTTCAACCAGGCAGAAGCCGCCCGCAAGGATGCCTCGGAACAGCGCGACGAGGCGGTCACCCAGCGCGATCGAGCGAAGACGGCCGAAGCCGAAGCTCTCGATAACTTCAACAGAGCTGAAGCCGCTCGGAAAGTGGCCGATGACCAGCGCAAGATCGCCGTCGCGGCCAAACAGGCCGAGGCCTACGAAGCGTATGTCGCCCGCATTGGGTTGGCGAGCGCGAAGATCGGCGAAAACGCGTTCGATCGTGCGGAGCAGCTCTTGCAAAACTGTGACCAGACGTTGTGCCAGTGGGAGTGGGGCCGGCTGTCGTACCTGACGCAATTGAGCGAAGCGACCTGGCGACTGGATGGGCCGGTCGAG
>CAXMSB010000348.1:0-17045 GCA_964195615.1 uncultured Granulosicoccus sp.
AACGCCGCCAAATGCGTGCCCCCCTTGGCACGCGTACCCATTCTCGGGTCCTCCACGGGTTCGGTGTTTCTACTTGCCAGCAGAAACTTAAACCCTGGAGGCCCATGCGCTTACATCAATTTAATTCCCGGACACCCTCAGCTAACTTATCGTCAAACCGGGACAATTCGCCCCCGAACGCTTCGCCCACCCTGACGCAGGGTGTGTAATAACTCCCGCAAATCGGATGCCAGAGTCGGTCGTAGGACTCGGGGTCCGCGCCTGGAGGTGTTTCCCAGGCCTCGGGCTCTCCGGAGCGCGCCGACCCGCACAGGGCCTGCCCCGTTGAGCACACCTACAATCTGCTCCCGTCGACGTCAATTCCATGCTTTTCCAGCAGCCGGTAGAGTGTCCGCCGGCTGATTCCCAAGGCTCTGGCCGTGCGAGTCTTGTTGCCTTGATACCGTTGGAAGGTGTCTGCGATGTGGAATCGGCTGATGGTTTCCAAGTCGGCGTCGTTGCCAGGTGGCAGTGCCACCGACTCACGACTGCAACGGAGGATTTCCGGAGGAAGATTCTCCTCGAGAAGCTCGTCTTCCTCGGCCAAGATCTTGGCTCGCTCAATGGCGTTGCGAAGCTGCCGAACGTTTCCCGGCCAACTATAGTTCTCCAAGACCTCAAAGAAGCTGTCGCTCCAATGCCATTCGTGTCCAGAAAAATGTTCCAGCAACTGGAGGATATCGCCTTTGCGTTCTCTGAGAGGCGGCAGCAAGATCGTCAACACGTTGATGCGATAATACAGGTCTTCGCGAAAACGTCCGGTGACCAGTTCGGCGCCCAGGTCACGGTTGGTTGCTGCCAACAGCCTCACGTTCACCTTCTGTTCCTTCACCGATCCCACCCGGCGCAACGATCCGTCTTCCAGCACTCGCAGCAACTTTGCCTGCAGACTGCCGGCCAATTCTCCGATTTCGTCGATGAACAGCGTGCCGCCGTCAGCCACCTCGAACAGCCCGGGCTTGCTGGCCACGGCGCCGGTGAAGGCCCCTTTTTCGTGGCCGAAGAGTTCGGTTTCCAGCAGCGATTCGGGGAGCGCAGCACAATTGATGACCACCAACGGCTTGTCGGAAAGATGACTTGTCCGGTGCAGCGCTTTGGCGACCAGTTCCTTGCCGGTGCCGCTTTCCCCCTGAATGAGAATCGGCTTGTCGGTCGGCCCGGTCCGCTCGATCAGCCGGTAAACGTCTTGCATGGGTTCGCAGGAACCGACAATGTCGGTCACCTGCTGTTCTCGCTCCAAAGCCACGCGAAGCTGCAGGTTTTCCTTGCCGAGCGAGCGTTGGCGAGTAGAGAATTCCCTCTGATAAGCATCCTCGATGATCGCCAGATCTAGATCCAGCAGCTTGTTGAGAGCTGAGATTGTGCGAACGAGTTCCTCGGAACTGGTCTGCAGATGCTCGCCGAGAATTTGCAGGAAACCGTTTCTTAATCGCGCCAGGGCGGCGTTCGCGAACACCTGGTCGAGTCCGATGGCCACGTGTTTGTGGCCCACTTTTGTTCGCAGGACCACGTAGTCGTGGTCGTAGGGCCCTGTGAGCAACTGTCGGAGCCATTGCCGCAAGGTGGTCTTCAGCTGGACGATCTGAGCTTCTCCGCCGGTGATTACCTGGGCGGCTCGGGGATGCCGTAGGATCTGGGCGTAAAAGTCCTGGACCAGCGGTTCAGAATTCGCCAGCAGGACGTCGCTGACGGCCGCAATCCGCTGCTGGTCGTCGTCGGTCCAGCCGACATATCGCTGTAGTTCCAGGTATTTTTGGTACGGGTCGGTAAGCATCTTGGACGAACCTCTTGAGGGCAATACTTCCTTTTTACCATGGATGCCTCTGTTTACCCAGCGGGCTGTCCGCTGGTGTGCGAAATAGATCGCCACTGTGCGGGAGGGCGCGCCGTCTCCAGACGGTTCTTGGCGGAATCCCCCGGCCTTTGCCAGCAGGGTAATTGGCCTGCTTTTTGCATCTGGGAGCCTGGGTCAGAGAGCGGCATCCGTGTTTTTACGAGTGGGAGGTCGTCCGATGGATAGCGCGATCGAAAGATTGGCTGCCCTACGAGTGGAAGATGTCATGGCTCAAACGGTCGTCACCGTGGCGATCAACAGCACGATGTCGGAGGCGGCCGACGTGTTCATCGAGCATCAGATCACTGGTGCGCCGGTGGTGGACGAACTGGGGCATTGTGTCGGCGTGCTGAGTTCCACGGATTTTGTCCACTCCAAAGCGGAGGAACTCGACGGACGCGACCAGGTGGGCCATTTTCTCTGTTCGCGTCACCCGTCGGGGCTGTACAGCATCGATGAGGTGCGACACGATCTGGTCCGAAGTCACATGTCCAACGCTGTTCAAACCATGGATCAGAAAGCCCCCTTGCTCAAGGCAGCCCGATGTATGTGTCAGGAGCACGTGCATCGGCTTCTGGTCGTCGACACCGGTGGCTCCCCGGTGGGAATACTTACTACTCTCGACCTGATCGCCACGATGATTTCCGCGGTGGACGACTGAGGGGAGATAGCCGGTTTCTTCCCCTGTCCCGTGCAGCAACACCTTTGCCGCCGTCTCTGCGACGTGATTTATGAAATCCAAACCTGCGAAAATCTAGGCGCGCACGTGGGGAGGTTGCTCGAAACCGATTTGAGTTGCGCGGACCCGCAAATCGGACGTGCGTGTCACGAGCACACGCAAGCGAGCCAGGTGGGCGCCACTCGCGGTTCAACTATTGGCGCAGCGAGTGAACAGAGACACGCATCGCAAAATAGATACATCTGGATCTTGACATCCGATTGATAACACGTACACTACTTGACTAATACATTGGATCGGGGACATTGGGCATCCGCTCGTGCTAGCACGCTGATTTGGGTCGAATCCTTCAAGTTTGAACCATTCTGTATCCGAATGATTCACAAGTGAACGAATGCGTTGTGGCAGACCAAGCTGCGCGCGGTGTTCGACTCGCTTTTCTTGTGAACCTTGTCCTTGTGCAGCATGTTCTTGCCAACTGTCTCCCAACAACTGGACGACGCGTGTAGCCGCATTGCCGCCGGTCGTGGGGCGGCGCGGGAATTGACGGCCTTGGTCGAGGGCTTTGGCCTGAAGGAGGCCGAGTTTCGCCTGCTCTGGGCCCTGTTTTCGGGCGACACGCGGTTCCACCAGGCCGAGTTGGCCGAGTCGTTGGGCTGCTCCCCGGCACAAGTGAGCGGCCTTGTGGAGCGTCAGCGATTGCGAGGACTCATCGTGGGGCAAGCCGCCTCCGGCGATCGGCGACGACAGATATGGCGGATCACGCCGCAGGGTTGCGAGCTGCTGGAAAAAGTCGTCGCCGCGAAGACGGCAAGCGGCCCGGTTCCCTCTTTCAGGAGGGATGCGGCATGAGGACGCACCTTACCACGATGCTGTTGTTAGCGCTGCTCTCAGCCGGCTGTAGCCGCACGTTCTACCGGCAGCAGGCCGACCAGGAATCATACTGCATTATCAATCACAAGGCGGCCGCCGTGGACGCCGAGCCGGGCAGCTATGGCATCAACATCGATCCGCGTTCCCGCATGTTCGACCCGCACGATCCCGATTGCGAGCCGATGCCCCCCGACGATCCGACGTCCCACAAGTTGATGTACTGCGTCGACTGCAAGAAGGGCTCCAAGTGTTGGCGGTGCCTGCAGCGGACGCCGTTTGTGGAGAACCCCGGCTGGCTGGAGCATCTGCCCTACGACGAAAACGGGCAAGTGGTGCTCGATCTGCAGGGCGCTGTCGAGCTGGCGCTCTTGGAATCAACGCGCTACCAGTCGCAGTTGGAAGAGCTTTACCTTTCGGCCTTGGACGTTACTTTTGAACGCTTCCGGTTCGACACGCAATTCTTCGGCGGGTCGAGCGTCTTCTTCACCGCCGACGGAAAGGATCGTTCGTCGACAGGCAGCGCTTCGAGCGAATTCGACGTCGCTACACTCCGCTCGGGAAGTCCCGCGCGATCTGGCAATCGGCTACGGGCAGAAAAGCTCACCGCCACTGGCGGCGAGATGGTCGTCGGCTTGGCGAATTCCCTAATGTGGCAATTCGCTGGCCCCGACGATTACTCCAGCAATACGGTGCTCGACTTTTCCATCGTGCAGCCCCTGTTGCGATCCGCCGGCCGTGGCCGCGTTTTGGAACGGCTCACGATTACCGAGCGAGCGCTGTTGGCCAATGTCCGCCAGATGGAGCGGTTTCGACGAAATTTCTACGTCGGCGTTGTCACCGGTCGCGATCCGGGCCAGGGGCCCTCACGGCGCGGCGGCGTGTTTGGCGGCAGCGGACTGGAGAATTTCAGCGGTGTCGGCGCAGGCGGCTTTGGCCGAGTTGGATTCAACGGCCAAGGGGGCGGATTTGGTCAGAACGGCGGCGGCGGAGGCGGATTCACCGGCGGCGCAGGTGCCCAGGGTGCTGGCGGCTATCTCGGCCTACTGCAGACGGCCCTGGTGCTCCGCAATCAACGTTCCAATGTCGTGGCGCTGCGCGACAGTGTTGATCAACTGCAAGCCTCGTACGAAGCGGGACGCATCGATCGTTTCCAAGTCGACCTGGCCCGTCAGGCGCTTTACAACTCGCAGAGCCAATTGCTCACGTCCGAGAATTTCTATCAGGCCACGCTCGACAATTTCAAAACGTCGATTGGCCTGCCGCCCGAGTTGAACGTGGAAATCGAGGACGCACTGCTCGATCGGTTGAATCTGCTGGACCCGGCCATGGAGGAGATTCAGCAGCAGGTGGCCGGGCGGCTCGGCGCGCTGCGAGACCTGCGTGAAACGCTTGTTCAGGCCAACGAATTGGAGCTGCCGAATGTGCCGGCTTTGGCCGCGGGAACGGATGAGGAACTTACCACGTCGCTGGCCCCGCTGGTCGAGGAGTTGAAGGCGATGCTGGTCGCCACGACGGAGCGTGTGGCCGACGTACACGCCGATTTCCGATTGCTGGACGAAGCCTTGCCCTCTCGCCGCGCCTATCTGGAGCGTCTCGTCAGTCGCGATGAAGTCAGTTACGCCAACATCGACCCGCAGTTGTTCAGCGTCGAGAATCTGGACGCACGCGTTGCCAAACGTCGCGAAGAATTCGCCACGATCGAAAAGCGGCTCGACGCCACCTTCGATGAACTTACCGAACTGATCCAAAACCCGACGGCCAGCAGAGAATCGCTCGACTCGCTGATTTCGTCGCTCACCGAGCTATCGGGCCAACTGCTCGAGCTGTCGCTCGTGCAGGCGAGCGCACGGCTGGAAGCGGTCGATTTCTCACCGGTCGAGTTGACCGACGAACAAGCTTTGGCAATCGCCAGCGTCTATCGTCGCGATTGGATGAACGCCCGCGCCAGTCTGGTCGACACCTGGCGGCTGATCTACTTCAATGCCAACGATCTGATGAGCGACTTGGATCTCGTGTTCAGTGGCGACGTGGGCAACGTGGGCGACAATCCGTTCGACTTGCGCAGTTCCCGGGGCCGACTGCGGGTCGGCGTGGAGTTCGACGCCCCGCTCACGCGGCTTGCCGAACGCAACGTCTACCGCCAGTCGCTGATCGAGTATCAACAGGCACGTCGAAACTACTATCAATTCCGCGACCGGCTCTACCAGGGTTTGCGGAATACCCTGAGGCAGATCCGGCTCAACGAGGTGAATTTCGAGCTGCGTCGGGCCGCCGTGCAGGTGGCGATTTCCCAGGTCGATCTCACACAGTTGCGACTCTCCGAACCGCCGAAACCGGGAGTGACCGAACAATTCAACAACACGACCGCCCGCGATCTGGTGCAATCGCTTTCCGATCTGCTCAACGTGCAGAACGATTTCTTGAGCGTGTGGGTCAACTACGAAGTGCAGCGTCTTTCGCTCGACTCCGATTTGGGCATCATGGAATTGGCCCCGAACGGTCTGCGAATACAAAATGACATCCCACTGGAAATGTACCTGGTGAACCTGCCGTACAACTCGTGCGATCTGGGACTGGCAGAGGCGGCGTTCGAGGCCTCGCGACCGGCGGAGATCTTGATGCTCCCCGACGGCGTGCTGCCGGCCGAGCCGCTGCCGGCCGAGCCGTTGCCCGCGCCCGCGGACGATACCTCGGAGGATAGGACGACCGGAAATACGCATTCCGACGGGAGTATCCAACTCGTCGTGGCCTACAGCGAGCTGTTCGACGAGCAACCTGGCCCGGCCGTGGATGAAACTGACACTGAGGCGTTGCCTCTGCCGATTCCGCTGCCCCCAATTCAGCGAATTCCCCACCAGCAGCGGGGAGCACCGCAATGACAGCCCGTGGGAATGTCCCTATAATGGAATGGCGTATAACGAGGACCAAGATCGGGTTATTCCGAGGTCCGCCGAGGAATCTCTGCTCCGCGCGTGCATGCGTGGCCAACCAGATCCCTCGGCGGACCTCGGGATGACAGCGATCAGGAACATCATGGCAACTCTCATGACGAAACGAGAAACAGCAAGCGAGTTCACGCGACGCGGACAGTTCAGCCTGGGTCCGCTGACGGTGTTGGCATTGGCTACGCTCACCGTGGCTGGCGGCTATTGGTGGTGGTCTGCTCGGTCCAGTAGCCAAGGCACGACCAACGCGATTCTGCACACGGTGGCCAGCGAAAATTTTGTCCTCGAGGTGATCGAGCGGGGAGAAATCCAGTCGGCCGGCCTCAACGAAGTCCGTTCGCTGGTGAAATCGAAGAACACGGCTGGCGTGGCCATCCTGAAGATTGTGCCTGAGGGAACCGTGGTCAAAGAGGGCGACTTCCTGGTGGAACTCGACTCGTCGGCTTTGCAGGAAGAGCACACCACGCAACAGATCGTGGTCACCCAGGTCGAAGCCCTGGTGATCGAGGCCCGCAATCTCTTCGAGACGGCCCAGATTGCCGAGCGGGAATATCTCGATGGCACCTACGTTCAGGAACACCAAACCATCGAGAGCGAGGTGTTCGTCGCCGAAGAGAATCTCAATCGGGCGAAGGAATACCTCGAATTCAGCAAGAAGCTCGCGGCCAAGGGTTACGTGAACGAGTTGCAGCTCGAAGCCGATCAGTTCGCGGTGGAGAAATCGGCCAAGGAACTCGAAGCGGCCAAGACCAAGCTGCAGGTGCTCGACGAATACACCAAGGCCAAGACGCTAAAACAGCTCGACAGCGACATCGCCATTGCCAACGCGAAGTGGAAAGCTCAAAAGCATAGCTACGAACTCGAGCTCGGAAAGCTCAAGGATACGGAAGAGCAGATCGATTCCTGCACGATCACGGCGCCCCGCGACGGAATCGCGCTCTACGCCCACGAGCAGAATCACCGTGGCGACAATAATTTTATCGTGGAAGAAGGCACTATGGTTCGCGAACGGCAGGCGATCATCCGCTTGCCCGACCCCACGTCGATGGAAGTGGAAATCACCATCAACGAATCGCTGATCCAGTATGTCAAGAAGGGCATGCCGGCCAAAGTAAAACCTGTCGGGCTGGGCGACATGGTCTTGAGAGGCTCAGTCAGAAAAGTAAATCAGTATCCTGAGCCCTCCGGCTGGCGCAAGGCGAACGTCAAGGAATACAAGGCGTACGTCTCGATCGACAATCCCTCGCCAGAACTCCGGGCCGGCCTGACCGCCTCGGTGGTCATCCGCTGTGCCCAGGTCCGCGACGCTCTGCAAACGCCGGTGCAAGCGGTTTACTCGCACGGCAATCAGTTTTATTGTTTTGTGTTCGACGACGGCCACTGGGAGTCGCGACTGGTAGAGTGCGGACCTACGAACGATCGCTTCTTCGTGATCGAAAGCGGCTTGGAGGAAGGCGATCAGATCGCGCTGAATCCCCGTCGGTATCTTGATCAGGTCAGCCTGCCCGAGGTGCCGGCTGAGCAGCAGCAACGCGCCGTGCCGCTACCGACGACCACGCTGACCGAGACCGCCGCGGGCGATTCTTAGCCCGTTAGCCGGCACCGTCCCGGTGCCGAGTGGAAGCGGCGAATAACTCAGCACCGGGACGGTGGCGGCTAACAGACAACGCACAACACACTAGAAGAGGTTTTCCGTCGTGCATGTCGAACCGCCGCTGGCCGCCAGCATTCGTGATCTTCAGAAGGACTACGTCCTTAGCGGAGAAACGGTTCATGCGCTGCGCGGCGTGACGTTCGACATACCGGTGGGCGACTATATTTCGATCATGGGCCCTTCCGGGTCGGGTAAAAGCACGCTCTTGAACATGCTGGGGTGTTTGGAACGCCCCACCGCCGGATCCTTTCTGCTGGGCGGCGACGACGTGGCCGACATGGATGACGACCGACTCTCCGAGACCCGCGCCACGCGAATCGGATTCGTCTTTCAATCGTACAACCTGCTGCCCGCTCTGTCGGTGGTTGAGAACATCGAAGTGCCGCTCTACTACAGCGGCCGGCTCACCGCCGCGACGCGCAAGCGATGCCAGGAGTTGGCCGAGATGGTCGGCCTCGGCGATCGGCTCGAGCATCGGCCCAACGAGCTCTCGGGTGGCCAGCAACAGCGTGTCGCCATCGCCCGCAGCTTGGTGAACGATCCCCGTTTCATCCTGGCCGACGAACCGACCGGCAATCTCGATTCGTCGACCACCGAAGAGATCCTCGCGCTGCTCGCAAGGCTGAACGAAGAAGGCCGCACGATTGTCATCGTTACCCATGAAACCGAAGTTTCCGGGCAGACGAAGCGCACCATCGTGCTGCACGACGGTAAAATTCTTTCCGACGAAAAGCACTGATCGTGAACACCTGGATCCGCACAATTCGACTGAGCATCAAGAGCCTGCTCTTGCATCCGCTCCGCTCCGCGCTGACGGTGCTCGGTATCTTTATCGGCGTGGCTAGCGTCATTTGGCTGTTGGCCATGGGCGAGGGGATTGGCCGAGCCGCGCAGGAGCAGATCGCCAGTCTCGGCGCGCAGAACATCATCGTCCGCACCATCAAGCCCGCCAGCGACGTCGTGGAAGACGGCGGCTACGGGCTCACGCGTAAGGACTACGTCCGGCTGATCGCCACGATTCCGACGATCTCCAAAGCGATTCCCATCCGCGAACTGAGCCAGGAGTTTCGGAACCGCACCCGCAGCTTCGAGGGCCGACTCGTTGGCAGCTCGCCCGATTATCCCGAGGTGACCAGCATGACCGTCGATCGGGGTAGGTTTATCTCCGACGCCGACATGGAGAACGAGCGCAACTACTGCGTGCTTGCCGCGGAGTCGGCAGCTCGACTGTTTCCCACCGGCAACGTCCTCGGTCGGGAAATCATGATCGACGAGCAGTTTTACAGCGTCGTAGGAGTCATGAAACCGCGAGCGGCCTCGGCCGGAATCGGCGGGTCGTTCGCGGCAGAGGATTTTTCCAGCGACGTTTACATCCCCATCACCACCCTCTGGCGGCGGCTGGGCGACCAAGTGGTCATTACCAAGCCCGGGCAGTTCCAACGCGATTTGGTCGAAGTCAGCCAGGTCACAATCGAAGTCGACACGCGCGAGCACGTTCTGCAGACGGCCGACATTGTCCGCGAGACGGTCGCCTTGGATCACACCATGCCCGATTTCGCCGTTACGGTTCCGTTGGAGTTGTTGCAGCAGGCCGAGACCACTCGGCTGATGTTCGTTCTGTTCCTGGGAATGATCGCCGCGATTTCGCTGGTGGTCGGCGGCATCGGCATCATGAACATCATGCTCGCCACGGTTACCGAGCGAACCCACGAGATCGGCATCCGCCGCGCCTTGGGGGCGAAGCGGCAGGACATCACCCGCCAGTTCCTGGTCGAAAGCACCGTGCTCTCGCTGGCGGGCGGATTGCTGGGCGTGCTCGCTGGCATGTTCTGTCGACCGATGTCGGTGGCGGGCCGCACGCTGCTGGAGCACTGGTTCCCCGAGCAGATGTCGACGCTCCCCGATCTGATCCGCACCGTCGAACCGCAATTGGTCTCTTGGTCGATCCCCCTGGCGTTTGCCATTTCGCTGGTGGTGGGCGTCCTATTCGGCGTCTATCCGGCCCTCCGCGCGGCCCGGCTCGACCCCATCGAAGCCCTCCGGCACGAATAATCGGGGCGGAAAGAGTAGCAGGTCGGGTGCCACTGTCTGGCTTGCCCAGCAGTGCCGCCCCGGTACTCGCTTCCCCCTGCTGGCAAGTCGTAGGCCGGAACAAGTCCGCGCAGTTCCGGCAGCCATGCTTACCCACTCCGCCTTGCCGGAACTGCGCAGACTTGTTCCGGCCTACCCGGCACCCTTGGCTGACGAATTCTCGCATGATAAGATGCCGCGCACTTGCCGATCTGCACCTGAAAAAGGAGAAGTGATGATTCGCCAGACGAAGGTTTGCCTGTTGCTAGCAGTCGTGGCGTCGTTCTGCGGAGCTGTCTCGCCGGCCTGGGCCGACGGTTTGCCCGAGGGGCGCGAGAACAACTGGCATCGGTTTCGCGGGCCGAACTCTACGGGCGTCGCGCCGAACGGGAACCCGCCCACGACTTGGGATGCGGAAACCAACGTCCAGTGGAAAGTCGCCATCCCGGGACGCGGCAGTGCTTCGCCGATCGTCTGGGGCGATCGTGTCTACGTTCTCACCGCCATCAAGACCGACCGGACCGGCGACACGCCCGCCGTCACGACGCAACGGGCCCGACGCACTCCGGCAAGATTCGTGTCCGATCTGGTGGCTCAAGCGGAAGCACAGCAGGCTCCGCCTGAGGGCGAACGGTTTGGGCCAGGTCGTGAAGGTCGCGGTCGGGGCAGGCGTGGCGGCAGAGGCGGTTTTGGTCGCGGCGCGCCGCCGACCAACGTTCACGAGTTCGTCGTGCTCTGCCTGAATCGCAATACGGGCGAAACCATCTGGCGGCAGACGGCGTGCGAAGCCGTTCCTCACCAGGGGCACCACGGCACGGCCAGTTTTGCTTCCGCTTCGCCGGTGACCGATGGAAAGAATCTTTACGTCTCGTTCGGATCGCGCGGGGTCTACAGCTACGACATGGACGGCAACTTCCGCTGGAAGCGAGACCTGGGCCCGATGCGCACTCGGCACAGTTTCGGCGAAGGGTCGTCGCCCGCCCTGTACGGCGACACGCTCGTCGTCCTTTGCGATCAAGAAGACCAGTCGTTCATCACCGCGCTCGACGCGAACACGGGCGATACCAAATGGAAAGTTGATCGCGATGAAGAAACCTCTTGGACAACCCCGTTGGTCGTCGAACACAGCGGGCGGACTCAGGTGATCGTCAACGCCACGAACCGCACGCGCAGCTACGACTTGGACTCGGGCGAGATTATCTGGGAGTGCGGCGGCCAGGCGCGGGGCGTGATACCGGTGCCGGTGGTCTACGGCGACTTGGTGATCTGCATGACCGGCCACCGCGGCGCGGCGTTGAAGGCAATTCCGCTCGACTCCACGGGCGACATCACCGACACCGACAAGATCGCGTGGATTCGGGACAATGGAACTCCCTATGTTCCGTCGCCCCTACTGTACGGCGATCTGTTGTATTTCACGAAGTCGAACAACGCGATTCTCACCTGCGTTTCCCCGGAGTCGGGCGCCGTCCACTTCGAGAACGAGCGACTCGAAGGGTTGGACATGCTGTACGCTTCGTCGGTAGGCGCCGGCGGACGGATCTACATTTCCGGTCGCGACGGGACGACCCTGGTGCTGAAGAAAGGCACGGAGCTGGAAGTCCTGGCTTCCAACAGCATCGGCGAGACGATCGACGCGACGCCGGCCATCGTCGGCAAGCAGATGTTCATCCGCGGCGAGCAGCATCTCTTTTGCATTGCCGAGGAGTGAGCGATTGGCTGCGGCGCTCGGCTGGCGCCTCGCGGCTTACTGACGATGTTCAATTCAGTTGAACTGCTAGCAGCCGACCATTTGCTCGACGGGAAATCCCAGTCTGCGCGACATGACCGCCACCCGCACCATCTCGGCAAGCTCCGCGGGAGTGTAACGATCGCTGTTCAGCACGAGATCGAAACTGTGTGGATCGTTGACGTCCTTGTGAAAATGATGGGAGACGAACTCCCGTCGCTCGTTGTCAACGCGAAGCACGATCTCTTCGGCTGCTGACTCGGAGATCCCTCTCTGTTCGGCAATCCGCTCGATGCGCTGTTTCAAGGGGCCGATCACGCGCAGCCTCAGCGTGCGGGCCGAAGGCAGCAAGGCCGTCGCGCCGCGGCCCACGATGACACAATTGCCATGAGCCGCCAGGGCGGTCAATACTTTGGTGAGGTGATGCAGATACCCTGCTCGACTCAGTTCACTCGGGAATCCGAAAGAACGCATGGTCTCCCGAAGCCAATTGGAGTCTTGTTCGTCGATCGACTCCACAAGCTCGGTACGCAAGACCGATCGTTTGGCGATCAGATCGAGAATCTCTCGGTCGAACACGGGCCAGTTGAGCCTCTTGCCGAGCTCCTGGCCTATTTCCGAGCCCGGCGATCCCGCCTCTCGGCTGATGGCAACGGTTAGCTTTGGTAGGGCCTCTTGCCGCTCGGGGAACGACTCTTCAGAAGCCGACCAAAGAGGTTCCCGCCAGCGTCGACGAAGCAGTACAAGCCGTTGGTCGATTGCGTTCACCTTCTCGTCCATCGCAATATCCCTTTCTTGTGCTTTGGCTATTCCGCCCAAGATCCGCCATAATCCGCATTTCGTCGTCGGTCCACCGATTCGATCGCTTTGACGGCCAAAGGCAAGAGTTCCTGCATCGGGCAAGGACAGTCTTTGGTCCCCTGACCTTCACATGTCACGCAGACCTCCTTATAGATTTTGTCCACGTACGGGCCGGTAAGACAACTGTCGGTGGTGTGGCAGATATGGACCAACTGAGGCAGGTGTGCTTCAATTCCACAGAGCAGCCCCTGGCCTCCGCAAGGCAGCGCCCCGGATTGCCGCTCCCGGCACCGGCTGCACACTTCCTCTCGAATTGCCGCCATGTAGGCTTCTAATTCGTAGGGTACGGCCATCTCACACCCCCGCGTCCCTCTTGAGCGGGCCCCAGCGTAGGACCATTCAGCCGCAAAGATCATGCCATCCGTCGGCGTTACAACAGAAGCGACAGCGAGTCGCAGAGAATAGCTCTGTAGCCGCTGCCTTGAGACGAATCGGCAGGAATCTGGCCTCCCTCTCCAGGCTGGTAAGTGATTAGAATAGGGCGGCCAGACTGTGCTAGTTAGCACGCTAGTGTGTCAGAGTAGCATTGGGCTGGGACGCCCGTCCCACCAGAATCGGCCCTTCCAGCAAACACTTTCTGCTCAATTAGGAGACCCTTGATGAATCTGCTAGCCCATCTCGCCCTGAGCGATCTCGTTCTCGCCCTTGTCATCTACTCAGTCGGCGCCGCCTCGGGATATGCCTTGGCTCGACTGCTTCGTGTCCGATCGAAATAACAACACTGAAGGTCCTAGCCGCGCACTTCTTGCACGGTTTTGCTAGCCGCCTGCGCGAGACCTTTGATACAAGCCCAATCGTTGTCAGCGATCGCCTGCTTCGGAGCCAGCCAGGAACCGCCGACCGCGGCCACGAGCGGCTCGGAGAGATACTCGGCCAGATTCGCTTGATTCACGCCGCCCAGCGGGATGTACTTGACGCCAAGGTGGTTGTACGGAGGGGACATGTTGCGCAGATAAGTCAGGCCGCCGCTGACTTCGGCCGGGAAGAATTTCAACCGGCGGCAGCCCAATTCCAATGCCGCTTCGACGTCGGACGGGGTCACAATGCCCGGAGCGAACGGCAGCCCGCAATCGAGGGCCGCTTGCACGACGCGGGGGTTCATCCCCGGCGACACGCCGAACGCCGCCCCTTCGTCGGACACCTGTTTCGCTTGCTCGGGTGTCAGGATCGTGCCGATGCCTACGAGCATCTCGGGCGTGCGTTTCTTGATCTCCCGCAGCGCGCCGATCGCGGCGTCGGTCCGCAGCGTAAGTTCCATGGCTTGAATACCGCCCTCCAACAGCGTTTCCGCCAGCGGCACCGCGTCGTCCACGTTGTCGATCATCAATACGGCCAACACACCGGCGGCTTCCAGCTTGGCGTAAACCTCTTCGGCAGTAGTAGTACTCATAACGCAAGTTCCTCGGCAGCGGTGAGAGAGCGGATTGTCGGTAATGTTCTCGGATCAAACGCAGAGTTCGCTGAGGTTCGCGGAGACTCGCAGAGTCGATTCCAAGAAAATAAATTCTCCGCGGCCCTCTGCGAACCTCAGCGAACTCCGCGTTTAATCCGAAAGTGTGTAAACTAAGTCACAGTTCGAGCCCCAGGTAGTCGCGGGCGTTGCCGAAGCAGATGTTGCGAATCATCGGGCCCAACAGGCCGTCGTCGTTGGGAAGGATGCCCTGTTCGACCTCCGAACCCAACAGGTCGCACAAACAGCGTCGGAAGTACTCGTGACGGGGGTACGACATGAACGACCGCGAGTCGGTCAGCATCCCCACGAATCGCGACAGCAGACCCTGGTTCGACAGGGCGTTCAACTGCCACTGCATGCCCTCCCACGTGTCCAGGAACCACCAGCCGCTGCCCATCTGGATCTTGCCGGCGACCTCGCCCGACTGGAAGTTGCCAATCATCGTGGCGAACACATAGTTGTCGGCCGGGTTGAGATTGTAAATGATCGTCTTGGGCAGCGAGTTCTCCTGCTCCAGGAGGCTCAAATACTTCGAGAGCTTCTCGGCCTGCGGCCAGTCGCCGATTGAATCGCAGCCGACGTCGCGGCCCAGTTCTCTCAGCAGCCGGGCGTTGTTGTTCCGCAGGGCTCCTAGGTGCAACTGTTTGGTCCAACCTCGCTCGGCATCCCAACGGCCGAAATGCAGCATCAGACACGATGCATACTGGGAAAGCCGCTCCGGCGAGACTTCCTGACCACTCAAAGCATCGTTGAATATCTCTCCGGCCGCTGCGTCTGTGCATGGGTCTGCGTAGCACGATTCCAAGCCGTGATCCGACAGCCGGCAACCCAACAGATGAAAACAGTCGTGCCGCTTTTTCAGGGCCGTTAGCAGGTCGTCGAACGTGCGAACTTCGACGTCGGCCACTTGCTGCAACTCGCCAAGCCACTCCTGAAAATCGGCCGGCCGATCGATCCGCAGCGCCGCGTCGGGACGAAACGTGGGATAGACCTTCGTAGCCAAATCGCTTTCGGCGATCGTGCGATGGTAGAGCAGTTCCTCGGCTGGGTCGTCCGTCGTGCAAATGGCCTGAACATTGAATCTCTGCAGAATCCCATGGACGGTGAACTCATCGCCTTGCAGTTGCTCGTTGGCCTCTTGCCAGATATGGGGCGCCGAGTCTGCGTCGAGCAACTCGTCGATGCCGAAGTACCGCTTCAGTTCCAGGTGAGTCCAATGGTAGAGCGGATTGCGGAGCGTCTGCGGCACCGTGCGGGCCCAGGCCAGAAATTTTTCGTACGGCGGGGCGTCGCCCGTGCAATAGCTTTCGGCGACGCCGTTGGCGCGCATGGCCCGCCACTTGTAATGGTCGCCTTCGAGCCAGATCTCGGTCAGGTCGCCAAATCGTCGGTTCGCGGCAATGTCGCCCGGTGGCAGATGAGTGTGGTAGTCAAGAATTGGCTGGTCTTTAGCAAACTCGTAATAGAGCTGCCGGGCTTTGTCAGTTTGCAGGAGAAAGTCTCGATGGATGTAAGTCATGGTGATCGGCCTCGTAATTCGTCCAGATTTCCGCCAACGGCAGTCCCAAGCACTGCCTAACAAAAAAAGCCGCTGGCACTACCCTTAGGGTACTGCAAGCGGCTCTCATTGGGAGGAGGCGCCGGGCGGATTCGAACCGCCGATGTCGGATTTGCAATCCGATGTACCCTAGTTCTAACTCTATTGCAGACCAACCACTTACGTCAAGCGACGCGCCGGCTTGCACTAACGCTTGCACCAGTTCTGCCGAAAGCGCTCACGATGCACCGCCCGAAGTAGCTGGGCTAGAGCAATCGAAGTGGTTGGAATTGTTGGCTGCTGACGCCGATTTACTTGCCGTGGTCCAGGCGTGGCCGGAACTGCCCGACGCTGTGCGAGCGGGCCTTGTGGCTCTGGTGCGGGCGACCCGTGAGACGACGGACTAGGGCGGGGCGAGTGCTGGGAACCTCACAAATGTTGACCGTAGCGGGCACCTCGCACATTTGTCCGCATATTTTGAAGGGGGACAGGCACTTGATCGTTAACAATCATCGAGCGCGTTTCAGCGTCGTAAACCATCACGGACCAGAATTCTTCCACCGGGACATCCGGATTCACATGGAGACTATAGGACTGGCTTCCATCGAGCCAATTTCCATCGCCGTCCTTGTAGGCCGCCAAGTACTGAGATCCGGCACCCACGATTTTCTGAACCATGCCCTCGGCGGTGAACATCGCCTGGTGAGAGTAGGTGACTCTGGCATCGACATCCAGATAGGATTCCGTCTCGAATGTGGCCGACTTGGTTAGGAAAATAAACTCCCATTTTCTGCCTTCCGCGTAAACCTGATTAGGGTTTCTTGAGTTGTAGGCGATGGTGCGCGACATGGCGTTGCCGACTTTTGCGGCGCGTTCCAGAATCCCGCGTACGCGGTTCTCCGGCGTGAAGGGTTGACCATGCACGATCCCCAAGGGGGCCAGCATGCCGAGCATGGCCTTGTCCCGGAGTCGAGCCGGTTCATCGGTTAAATGCTTGGCCAGCACTTCGAAATATTTGTAATCGGTCGGGAAGGTGGCGTTGGCGGGTTTGCCGCTGGCATTGAACCACTCCATCTTGGGCGGATTGGCCGCAGCCGAGAGCGGATACAACCGGGCAGTGCGCAACATATCAACGGCGCCTTGTATATCGCCGTTCTTCGGAACGCCCCGGAGCAGGTAGAAGTTCTGAAACGTGTCGGATTGGACCGCGAAGTAGCCATCCGGCACCGCCTCTTTGTGGCCTGGAGGCAATATAAGGAACTTGCCTCCCTTGCCTTTGTCAGGACCAAACGGACCGATGTCCGACAAGGGATACTGCCAATGATTGTCAATTCCGCCGAGCGCTCCTGCCGGTGCTTCCAACACGATTGG
>CAXMSB010000349.1:0-3195 GCA_964195615.1 uncultured Granulosicoccus sp.
AAGGCACCTGGAAGGAAGAGAAGGGCGCCGTGATCATCTCGTGGAAGGACGGTTGGACCACCAAGATCGCTAAAGACGGTGATGGCTATAAGAAGACGGCCTGGGACAAAGGCCTGTCGACGGTCGATCCGCCGACCAACACCTCGAGCGCCGAAAAGGTGAACTAACCGCGTTAACGCGGTGATGATCGGGTCTCCCTGTAGCCCGTCGGCACATGTTGGACAGATCGAGCTGATTGCCTAAGGGAGAGGTTCCGCCTCATCGTAGCCCCACAGGGGTCACGATGAGACCCAGAGAGGAGCGCAAGCCGGACAGTCGTCCACGGCTATCCGGTTTTGTCTCAATACCAGCCGGCTTATTCGGGCTTCTCCATCTCCGGTATAGGCTTGTCAGCTCCAGTCGCACCGGGCTTAACGTTCGGCCCCGTGCCTTCTATCTGCTTTTTCTCCATCTCCGGCATATCTTCGGCATAAGCCGGTGCTGCAACCAGGAACACCAACAGACTGGAGGCCGCGAGGCCTGCCAGAGTTTTTTTTGTCGACATGACTTTTCATCTCCATAAGTTGAAAGCGCGATCGGCCTCGACCATGGGCACTGCATGCCCCATGAACGACGATACTCTCGACCCTCGAACGGGACCAGATATACTATTCATGATAGCGAATTTGTTGCCTTGCGGTGGATCAATTGTAGTTCGACTTACGTCGTAGTTATCGAGTGTTCTCTCGGGCATTAACTTTTTTCGCTTCCGGTCAAAAGCGCACGTGGGAACATGCATCAGGGATGTCGCTTTACCCCCTTGGCCTGTTCCCTGACCGGAGCCAGATTGTCTACCACTCAGAGAGTTCGCACGGGGCGAGTGCGGAGTGGTCTTTAGCGCTTCACACCAGGGTTTTCGCCCATCAACCGATGAACTGCCTCGCCCACCGCGCCAGTCAGCGGCATACCTGGCAATGTTTCGCTCTTGGGGAATCGAAGCTGCCACTGAGATCGACGAAACCAAAATCGCTGAGATTCCGGGATTTGGTCGCAGCCTCACTGACCACCTCTTGAATCGGCGCGCGCGGACGGTCGACCAACGGCCAACAGAAGTCCTTGCCGAAAGCTTGTATCGTGCTTGCGCTGTGGTGCAGCCAGCCCAGACACGGGCGATCCAACGGCCGGATTCTAATTTAGAAACTGGTATCGCTTCGTGGGGCAGGCCAGCCGGCAAAGAAAACAACTGGGTACAGACGGTTCCAGGCAAGGGCTAGTTCCCGATCCCGCGCCTCTACTCGCCCTTGGAGCCGTGGTTCGATAAGACCTGGCGACCGGGCGAGATCGAGCTGGCTAAATAGTTATGAATAGGGGATGCGCAGTTATGAAAACCAAACTGGGATAACGAAATGAAAGCAGTGAAATTCAACACCAGGTGGATCACGGCAGTCGTGCTCGCGACATGTTTCGCCAGCACCAACGTGATGGCACAGACTAGCCCGGGAGAAGCTCAGGCCGGCGGTCTCAGTGATGCCGTCGCGGAGAACATCGTTCGACGCTCGTTACAGTACGTTGCCCTGTACAACACGCTGTTGAATTTTACGTTCGACAAGAAGAACCCCTTCGCCAGCGGCGGGTGGAACAAGACCCATTACCCCGAAGGCCTGATGGACGCCTCGGTGCGCGCCATTCCGCGGCCGAACAACGACACGCTCTACGTCCTCTCGATGCTGGACCTGCGCCAGGACCCGGTGGTTATCCAGTACCCGGCGTTCAGCTCGAGGTTTGTCTCCCTGGAGACCTCGGCGATGGACCATTACGTCGAAATACCGCTCGCGACGTCGAAGGGGGATTTCAAGAAGCCAACGACCGTCCTCTATTACGCGGCCCGCACCGAAGGCTACAAGCGCGAGCCGGTTGATGGTGTGGACAAGGTCATGGAGATGTCCTGCGACTTTGCAATCGCGTTCCTGCGCGTCATGCCTGAGGCGGCGGACCCGGCGAAATTCAAGGCCAACATGGCGGCGATAAAGAAGGTGAAGCTTCAGACGCTCTCGGAGTTTAAGGGCAAGCCCCGGAAGGCCGCGGACAAGACCGTATTCCCGCCGTACGGAAAGGCCGAGGACACTTACGCCCACCATTTCCTTCCCGTCATGCAGTTCGTCTTCAACCACATTAGCTTCGACCCCAACAACGAGATGGATCAGAAGGCGCTGGCGGCACTCAGACCGCTCGGCGTGGTGCCGGGCAAGACGTACCACGCGAGCCAGCACGGTGAGATCGACGGCCAACAGTTCGGAAAAGTTTTTGGGGAGGTCGCAAAGAAAGAGCTGGCGATCTGGAACGACCCCAAGAAAGCTGCCCCGTTTCTCACCAAGCTATTCCAACCCAAGGGGCAGATGAACATCGACGCCATGGTGCTGCAATCGGCCGTAGGCCCCCTCGGCCAACCGGCCGACCAGGCGATGTATCCCGGCGTCGCGACGACCGACGGCAAGCCGATGAACGCGCAGCACGACTACGTGATCCGCATGACCAAGGAAGAGCTTCCCCCGGCCATCGCCTTCTGGTCCTTGACCCTCTACGACGCCAAGCAAGGCTTCTTCATCCCGAACAAGGAGAAGAAGTACAGCGTCGGTCAGAATGCTGGAATGAAGCTCAACGAATCCGGTGGTATCGCGATCCACATTGCCGCCGAGCAACCTAAGGGCGTGCCAGCGGAGAACTGGTTGCCGATCACTCGCGAGGACTTGGGAATCGACGTCATCATGCGCGTCTACCAGCCTGACCTGGAGAAGATGAAGACCTGGAAGGCACCGAAGGCTGAGATGGTCAAATAGCTTCCATCCGAGATAGCAGGATGTGTGCAGCAGCACTTTAGGGCCCCGGGAGGCAGGACCCATATGTCCGCTTTGGGTCAGAAGCAGACATTGCTGATGCACGCTCCGATGTCCGCTTTTGACCCAAAGCGGACGTTGGTGGCACCGGTCGAAAGGAAATGCGGCGCTTCGAAGGATTATGGGAGTAAGTCTGCGATGATCTATCATGTCCGTGCCAGACTCCGCGAGGATACAGCGGCCGCGTTTCTCGCAAAGCTCACTGATGGCACGATTGAGAACCAACGTCCCGACGGTCGTGAACTGGTCGCGTCGATGAAACGGGCCGTGGTCAGCGAAGACGGCCTGATTGAGTGGAGCGAACTTTGTTACTGCGACTCAC